>NZ_MUFK01000038.1:0-32572 GCF_001996085.1 Salinivibrio sp. PR5 | reverse complement strand
TCACAAAATTGTTAATAGTGGATAGTTTTGTTTTTAGCGGAGGAGGAGATGGGAAGATAGCTTTGTGCACGTAGACCTAATCATCTCCAGTGTTGTACAAAGGAAAACGCGGACTGAGTTGATAACAATAGAGATAAAATGCTGAAAATTACATCAAATCGCGCGAAGTTTGGCTTTTTCGTTTACAAAGCAGGCAGTTGAAACTTTTATTAAATAATAAGTGTTGACTCGATCACGTTAATCCGTAGAATGCCTTCCCGTACCGCAGCGGCGGAAACAAAAAGAAAGGCGCGTTGGCAGAGTGGCTATGCAGCGGATTGCAAATCCGTGGACCTCGGTTCGACTCCGGGACGCGCCTCCATGTTTCCACTAGGCGGAGTAAAAATCGGACGCGGGATGGAGCAGTTTGGTAGCTCGTCGGGCTCATAACCCGAAGGTCGTTGGTTCAAATCCAGCTCCCGCAACCAATTTTACAAAGCGACATTAGCTCAGCTGGTAGAGCGCAACCTTGCCAAGGTTGAGGTCACGAGTTCGAACCTCGTATGTCGCTCCAAGTTTTGCCCACATCAAGCAATGATTGATGTTACGGACGCGGGATGGAGCAGTCTGGTAGCTCGTCGGGCTCATAACCCGAAGGTCGTCGGTTCAAATCCGGCTCCCGCAACCAAATTTTAGGTATGTGAAGTCATAAACGTAGGCAAGGTTATCAATAAGACCTGCGGTCGTCGCAATTGCATTGCGCGATAATTCGGCTCCCGCAACCAAATTTTACAAAGCGTTATAAAACGCTTGCGACAAAGCGACATTAGCTCAGCTGGTAGAGCGCAACCTTGCCAAGGTTGAGGTCACGAGTTCGAACCTCGTATGTCGCTCCAAGTTTTGCCCACATCAAGC
This sequence comes from Salinivibrio sp. PR5, assembly GCF_001996085.1. Classification (NCBI taxonomy): domain Bacteria; kingdom Pseudomonadati; phylum Pseudomonadota; class Gammaproteobacteria; order Vibrionales; family Vibrionaceae; genus Salinivibrio; species Salinivibrio sp. PR5. The sequence continues at coordinate 31,678 of NZ_MUFK01000038.1, read as the reverse complement.
AACGATTGATGTTACGGACGCGGGATGGAGCAGTCTGGTAGCTCGTCGGGCTCATAACCCGAAGGTCGTCGGTTCAAATCCGGCTCCCGCAACCAAATTTTAGGTATGTGAAGTCATTAACGTAGGCAAGGTTATCAACAAGACCTGCGGTCGTCGCAATTGCATTGCGCGATAAAATCCGGCTCCCGCAACCAAATTTTAGGTATGTGAAGTCATTAACGTAGGCAAGTTTATCAATAAGACCTGCGGTCGTCGCAATTGCATTGCGCGATAAAATCCGGCTCCCGCAACCAAATTTTAGGTATGTGAAGTCATTAACGTAGGCAAGTTTATCAATAAGACCTGCGGTCGTCGCAATTGCATTGCGCGATAAAATCCGGCTCCCGCAACCAATTTCATATAGCGTTATAAACGCTTGTCACAAAGCGACATTAGCTCAGCTGGTAGAGCGCAACCTTGCCAAGGTTGAGGTCACGAGTTCGAACCTCGTATGTCGCTCCAATTTGCTTCCTTAGCAGTTATCTTTCCATTGGTAATGGGTAATGTCTTACTTCATTGCTGGCATCGAGTAACATGGTTTCCAACGTGACTGTATGATCAACGGCACTGAAGTGCGCAAGCCCAGCTGTGTAGCTAAATGGGTAGCGATACGAAGAAAGTTGTTGTGATAGTCTGATATATAATTGTTCTAGCTGATTATCCACTGTATCTGCATCTTGTTGTATCAATAACGCAGCAAACTCACACCCCTCTATACGTCCTATCCAGCCCACATCATCAAACACATCATTCAAACAACGCGCAAAGGTTTTGAGAATCTGATCGCCCGCGAGCTTACCATAGTCATGATTAAGTTGATGGAGTTGGCGAACGTCGAAGTGTAATAGTGTGTAGCGATCTTCGATCACTAGGTCATCATTGAGGTATTCGCTAATTTCTCGCTTAAAACCGCGCCGGTTTAACAGGCCTGTTAAGGGGTCTAACACATTCTGTTGAGTCATGATTAGCTCGTGTTCAACAATGTGCGCAAGATCTGCCAATGCGCGCTGGCAGGGGCCATCGAGTTCACGAGGCTGTCTGTCTATCACGCACAGCGTGCCGAGAATATGTTCGTTATCCAAACTAAATGGGAAGCCAGCGTAAAAGCGGATAAAGGGAGGCCCTGTGACTAAGGGGTTGTCGGCAAAGCGCTCATCAAGATACGTATCATTAATCACAAGCGGCTCTAGTTGGTGGATGGCGTGCCCACAAATGGACTCTGAACGTCCTGTCTGATTCACCGCCAGTCCACGCTTAGCTTTGAACCACTGACGGTGCTCGTCTACTAAGCTGATCGCAACAATGGGGCACTCTGAGATATAGGCAGCAACGCGAACAATGCGCTCAAACCTGTCTTCATGACCGGTATCTAAAATGCCTAAATCATGAAGTAAATGAAGCCTTTGTACTTCGTTATTCGTTGGCTGAGCCGGTGTCATTTTATGCCCTCCATCCCTGCTTATTCAGTATAGACCCTTAGCTCAATAGTCATATAAAAAGCGCAATGGGATCTCGCTAGGTCATGTATGGGCGATTGAACGCGTAATGACACTCAATTACCGTCAGTTTTTTAATGTTACCAAGAGGTGTCATTGTTATTTGGCTACAGTATTAAGACGATAGATAAGAGGGCATTTAATGAGAGCATTGATTTTAGGTGTTGTCTTGGCTTTGGGAGTGTTGAGCCAAGCATCGGCCCAAGCACATAAGCTGCTAATCATTGATAGCTACCATAAAACATTCTCGTGGACCGAGAGTTATACACTGGGCCTGAACAAGGTACTTGATAAGAGTATTCATGTATCGCGTTTTGAGATGAACGCTAAAAAGCTACCTGTATCAGAGCATCAACGCAAAGCTGACGAAGCTTTTGCCTTTTACAAAAAGGTAAAGCCCGATGTGGTCCTGCTTTGTGATGATATCGCGCTGAATCATATGCTCCCTAGGCTGCAGCATGAAAACATTGATGTTGTTTTTCTTGGCGTAAACGGCGATCCCCTGCCGTTGCTCGAGAGCCTGAATGGGCCTGTCCGCGTGACCGGTGTTCTTGAGCGGCCTCATTTTTATCGCTCGCTGTCTGATGTGATTCAGCTTTCTAATCAACCGATTAAAAATATTAAAATTCTCTTCGATGATGGTCCCACTGCAAAAATCAACACCGCTTATTTGCAAAGCCAGGCAAACCTTTTTTCTAAGTTAAATCAAACGATCACGAGGATCGAGAGGTTTACAACGTTTCCTGATTGGAAAAAAGCAGTTCTAGACGATGACTATGATGTGCTTTTTGTGGGTAGCTACCAAACATTGCGCGATAGGATGGGAAGGAATATCGATGCAAACCAAGTGATTGCTTGGACGAACCAAAACGCGAAGCATCCTGTTTTTGCTTTTTGGAAAGTATCAGTTGGTGAGGGTATGGCTGCCGGCGGGTATGTGTTAGATGGTGAAAAGCATGGCATTCACGCTGCGGTTTACATCCATAAAGTATTTGCCGGCATGCCAGCCGATCAAATCCCTATCTCTGTCGGGCACCAAGGAACCGGTATTTACAGCAAAGCGGAGTTTGCTCAGTTAGGTTTAGCTCCGCCTCGGGAGTGGGTGCCGATTCGCTAATCCTAACGGTGGCAAGCCCTACCTATGCTTGAGCGGTGCTTGTGTAATTTCAAATTGTGCGTTGAGGTATCCGGACAAAAACCGGCTTGCTGCTAAGCAAGAAAAGACCTGTCCTGTGGTAGCAACCATCGACAGCGTTGCGGCATTTCGCGTTATCAGGTCGCATCAAAAAACTCTGTTTGTAAAAGAGTTGTTTCAATGATATTTTCCTGCGGTTATTAAATTTATCAAGCATTCGGGCCAGCGTGCACCGACAAGTGATCGTGTGCGCGACAGGCCATCTATACTCTTTTAATCATGTTGTTTTGGAAGGTTTGCTTATGGCGTTTTTAGCGAGCTGCGATACCCAATATCCGCTTACACATCCACACGCAGCGTCTGCGGTGGTCATGGTGCCACCTGTGCACTTTAAATTTAATGCACAAACCAGTGAAGATAATGGTTTCCAGCATGCGCTGGCGTTGCCCGATGAGGAAGTGAAAACGCGCGCCATGGCAGAGTTTAATAATATGGTGATGACGCTACGTCGCCATGGTATTGATGTCGTCGTGATGGAGTATCCAGACTCCGATCCAGCAACGCCTGATGCTGTGTTTCCTAACAACTGGTTTAGTACATTGCCAAGCGGTGAACTGTATCTGTACCCGATGGCATGTCCTAATCGTCAACTTGAGGTTAAGCCTGAGCGCCTGATGGCGGCCCTTGATAAAGCGGGCTACGCCGTTAACCATGTGCACAAAGTAAAGTGTCACGACAAAGACGAAGCGTTTCTAGAAAGTACGGGTGCGATGGTGATTGATCACCTCAACCAGCGTGTCTATGCAGCACTTTCTCACCGCTGTGACAGCATTCTGTTAACCGAATGGGCAGCCAAAGTGGGTATGCGCCAAGTTGTTAGCTTTAACACGGCAATGAGTGACGGCAATCCTGTGTATCACACCAATGTGATGATGGCGGTGGGTGAAGCGTTTGCTGTGGTGTGTGACGAGGTCATCGAGCCTGCTCAACGTGAGCTCGTGTGTAATACGCTCGCCGAAGACAAAACCTTGGTTTCAATCAGCGAGGCACAGATGAATCAACTGTGTGGCAATATTTTGCAGCTACGCAATCGTCACGGTGAGTCGTTAATTGTGATGTCTCTTTCCGCGTATAGTGCGTTTACTGAAGATCAAAAGCGGACTTTACGTCAATTTGGCAAGCTGGTGCCGATTGATGTAAACACCATTGAAACCGTCGGCGGAGGGAGTGTGCGTTGCATGATGGGTGAAATCTTCCTGCCTCGGCACCAAACTGTGTAAATTATCGCTAAGCGGTAAAAACGGCGATCATTTGATCGCCGTTTTTTATGGATTATGAATGCACACCTGCTTTCGCTTTAAGTGGCATTTTGTCGAAGTCGACACCTTTCCAGCCGGTGACCATAAAATTGCGGATGTTTTGGTGGTCGTTGCCGGATGGATTACTGAGCACGTCCTCACGATAATACCCGCCAAAACACGCTAGGGTCTGCTCTTCGGTTAACTCGTGCAGTTGGCAAAATGCCAACACTTTACACGAACCGGTATTTTGGCCCGCTTTATTGGCGAGATTGCCATTAGTAAAGCGAGTCGGGGCGTAATCGTAATGTGCATCGATCACGGCCAAGGTCTCATCAAACGTCACCATCTCGGGAGTCTTTGTGATTTTGACGAGAAAACTATCTATGGTCATGTCTGTTCCTGAGTTATTAAAACGCGGCCTCTTCATGGAGGATAGACACGTTGTACCAACTTGCTCCTCCGATGTGAAGTCACTGTGTGCGAATAATGGATAAATATCCATCACTTAAACGAAAAATAGTGTTGCAGTACTTTACATTGCGTAAGGCCATCATTAGTATACAAACCTGTTCGGAGGGATGGCTGAGCGGTTGAAAGCACCGGTCTTGAAAACCGGCAAGGGTTAATAGCCCTTCCAGGGTTCGAATCCCTGTCCCTCCGCCACATATCAAAAAAGCCGCTGAGTAATCAGCGGCTTTTTTGATCGTGTAAAGACAGATCCCATCAACACATTCCGCCCCTTGTTCTGATCCAGCCTCTTCTGTTTGATACTGTAAGCCTAGTCTGGCGACTCTTGACGTCGCTCGCCCCCTACAGTCGCCCCAATACTGGAGTGTTATGATGATTAATTACTTACCACTCGATGCCATCACGCCAAACGACTTTATCCCCATACTCAATAAACCCAGCATTCGCCAGCATCTTATCGAACATGCCTCTTTTGATGCACAGAGCATCAAAACATGGGTGAGAGAGAAGAGACACATTGATACTCAAGACGGATGTTTGGTTAGGGCGGTGAGTGTCAACAACTGCCTAGTAGGATGGTGTGGTATTCAGCGTACTGAATGTGATTTTGAATTGGCGATCGTGTTGGATACCTCGCGCTGGGGACTTGGGCGGCACGTGTTTAAGTTTCTACTCTCGCGCGCTGAACAACTTGGTCATCAAGTCGTTTATCTTCATTTGCTGCACACCCGTCGAGAATCCACATTTTTAACGCAACGTGCTCTACGAGTATTTAAAACACATATGCTGGGTGAATGCTTTACCACTTACGAGATAAAAGTAGGGGACTAGCGGCGTGTGACGCGAGCGTCTGGTTGACGCCATAACAAAGAGTCAGTATTTCACTGGCAACGATTGCCTCTTTGTTCTTTACTTTGTTTTCTGCGGATTGCGAACATAAAGAGGAACGTCCATGAAAGCAATATTTTGTCTTCTAAGTTTTTTCTTCAGCTTTGGCGTGTTAGCTCATGCGCAACCCATCGTTGTAAACGGGCAAGTAACGGACATCGGAGAAGACCACATGATGGTAGCCACCAGTGATGGACTTTATAAGGTTGAGGCTGACCCTGACATGCTTGATGAGCTAGAACCTGGCATGAACGTTGAGGTCACTGGTGAACATCATATGCAGGCCAGAGAGGTGCGTATTCATCATAAAAACCGTAAAAATCCACTTGGCGGAGATTAAGCGAGCCTGACTACGGCGATAATTAATTGAATAGCGAAAAGCGCCGTTTGGGCGCTTTTCATCATTGATGAAGAACATCCACCGTATTGCAATATGTGCGCAAATTAACAGCTTGGTGATACTTTTCCTTACAGGTTGGCTGGAACCCCCTAACATGTTAATAAATTGTACCGTGCGATAAAGGCCCCGTGACCGAACTGATTTCCCATCCCGAATGGCTACTGCTTGTGCTCGCTCCCGTGTTTTTCTTATGCATGCTGGGGGAGTACTGGGTGGCGCTGCGCCACGGAAAACTGGGCGATAATGCCCGTTATTACGTGCCGGAAGTGCTTTGCAATTTTACCTTGGCGGGGCTGCATCAAGCTGCAGATTTACTGACAGGGTTGCTGATTGCCAAGGTGTATTTGTGGTGGTTTGGCTGGCGGTTGTTCGATATTGAAATGTCGGTAGGCTTGTTCTTATTGCTGATGGTCGCGCAGGATTTTTGCTATTACTGGTTTCACCGCGCTAGCCATCGTGTGCGCTGGATGTGGGCGGCGCATGTGGTGCATCATAGCTCTGAGCGGATGAACTTTAGCACCGCGTTTCGCCAAAGCTTAATGTACCCGCTGGCAGGGATGTGGCTGTTTTGGCTGCCGCTGGTGGTGATCGGATTTCCGCCGCAATGGGTGGTGTTTGTTGTACTGCTGAATTTAGGGTTACAGTTTTTTGTTCACACTCAATGGATAAAGACACTGGGGCCTGTGGAGTGGATTTTTAATACCCCGTCTCTCCCCAAGCCAGTGAATAGTTTCAACCCTCTGGTGGTAACTTTTGCAGAATGGCAACAAATGTGGCGAGACGCCACGCAGCCCGGTCTGAGTTTTCGGCAACGATGGCAGTGCTTGTTTGCACCACCAGAACAAGCACAAGGTCACACGACAGACGTGGAAGCATCACGTGAGAGGTAGCGGTTTTCCATCGTGTGGACAAGCTAACATATTCTAAGAAAATAACCCTTTATTCTCATGGGGTTATTTTTAGAACTCAGCTTGTCAGGAGCCCCGCATGACCGACGCTATGCATGCCATTGTTACCCATCCGCACTTAACCCCTTCGCAGAAAACGTTCGCGCTCGCTGCGCAAGCCGATGCGGCTTTACCCTACGTACCTTGCAGCCGAGCGCTCTTGGCTGCGATGGAGCAGGGTGTGATCGGCGATATGTTTGAGGGTCACGCTCCCTTTAAGCCGCGTTATGTGTTGCCCGATTATGCCCGCTTTTTAAAACGTGGCTCGGAGTATTTGGCGTTAACGCCGGCAACCGATCTAGAGGACGCGCTGATGAAGCTCATGGTGCTTTACCATCATGTGCCTTCGGTGACCAATATCCCGGTGTTTTTGGGCTACCTCGATCAACTCTTGCTGCCATATTGCGATGATGTGAGTGATGAACATTTGTATCAAGCGCTGAAGCGGTTCTGGATCCAGCTTGACAGAACACTGCCAGACGCATTTATGCATGCCAATATTGGCCCAGATGATAATCGTGTTTGTCGCATGATTTTGCGCATCGACGCAGAACTGCAACAAGTCGCCCCAAACCTGACCTTGATGGTGGACCCGTCTCGTACCCCGCGCACCCTAGTTCGGCAGGCGACAGATAACATCATTGCCTGTAGCAAGCCACATATTGCTAACTGGCCGGTACACCAAGCCACATTTGGTGACGCAGAGGCTCACTCGCCCAATGTGGGGATTGTGAGTTGCTACAACGCGCTACCGATTGGAGGCGGCGCGAACACCTTGGTACGCCTTAACTTAAAAAAAGTCGCAGAAGAAGCAAATGATCTCTCGACATTGCTCTCGCACACCTTGCCGCATTACGGCGCATTGATGGTGGAGCTGATCGATGCACGCAGTCACTTCCTGCATCAAGAATCACACTTTTTTAATAGCTTTCTAGTGCAGGAAGGCTTGATTGATGAGAAAAAATTTGTCCCCATGTTTGGCGTGTATGCGATGGCTGAAGCGGTCAATACCCTGATGGCACGCCAAGGCCTATGTGGCGAATATGGCCACGATGCAGCGGCGAATGATATGGCACACGATATCACCAAAGCATTAAGTACGTTTGTAGCAGAGACTCCAGTGAAGCATGGCTGGCGTGGGCGAGCGTTGCTGCATGCGCAAGGTGGCTTATCCATTGACCAAGGGACCACTCCGGGGGTGCGGATTCGTTACGGCTATGAACCGGATCCTGTCACCCATTTGCAGGCGCTTGCGCCGTTACACCCTTACTTTGAAGCGGGTGTGAGCGAGATCCTGACATTGGATGACACCATTAAAGGCAATCCCGATGCATTAACCGATTTATGTTTAGGGGCGCTGCAATCCGGGCTGCGCGAATTCACGGCGAATACAGATGGGAATGATCTCGTGCGTATCACCGGCTATATGGTGAAAAAGTCCGAGATTGCCCAGTTCAAACAATCGGGCTCTCGGACCAATACCACGGTATTGGGCGCAGAAGCTTCTGAGATGACGACAGTGACAGCGCGGCAGCCGAGAGTCGTGAGTGCGGAATTTCTCGCTGGCGCGCGTTGGACGGACATTCATGAGTCATCCTAAGCAGGAGAAAATATCGGGTCCAGTGGCTCGGGTTGCAAGTGTGTTGCCCTATTCCTGTGTCGATGGTCCCGGTAATCGGATGGTATTTTTTCTACAAGGTTGCCAATTTCGTTGCCCGGGGTGCCACAACCCTGAAACCATTGAGCGTGACAGTGCAAGCGCATTCGATATGTCTTTGGCCGAGGCAGTGACGGCGATTTATCAACAACGGCACTTTATTCGTGGAATTACCGTCAGTGGCGGTGAGGCCAGTCTGCAATGGCGCTTTGTCCGCGCGCTTTTTCGCGCGGTCAAACAGCACCCTGAATTAGCCCACCTTACATGCTTAATCGACACTAATGGCGGTGTGTCATGTCAGCGTTGGCAGGCGTTGTCATCCTACATGGACGGTGCCATGGTGGATATGAAAGCATGGGGTGATGACACGCATCGGGCCTTGACCGGACATTCGTCTCGCCGTGTGCGTGACAGCCTAAGTTGGCTGGCGAAGCAGGGAAAATTGCAGGAAGTGCGGCTGTTACTGATCCCCGGGTATACCGACTGGCAAGCTAATCTGTCGCCACTTTGTGCCTATTTATATGATTTGCAGCAAATGCAGTTGGCGCAGGGAAATGTGTTTTCCGTGCGTTTAAATGGCTTTCACCGCGCAGGCGTGACGGGCGATGCCACCAATTGGCCAGAGGCAACACAAGCGCATCTCGATACCATAAAAATCGCCTTACAAACGGCAGGACTGCAATCCGTGACCATGCCACCACCTGAGTTACTGACGACTGAGGCAAGTAAATTCAACGTTTAATGAAGAAGTGGGATACTTAGAATATTGCTAAACTAGGTACTTTTGCACCTTGTCGCTACGGCGTGAATACTTTGGCGTAGAATCCCGATTTGAATAGCGATTGCAACGCCACCAACTGCCGCGGCGGCATAGACAAGCTGAGTCACCGAGAGGCCGTGGCCGAGCCACAGCCCACCCAAAAGGGTACCCACAGCACCACCAAGGTAGTTTGACGAACTATTCAGTGCAACCACCGCAGCGCTGTGCTCCGGTTGGAGGCTAATCAGCGTGTGTTGCTGTGGCGCGAGCGACGACCAACCGGCAGCGCCCCATAAGAAAAATGGCACAAAGGCAATGATGGAGGGCAACGGCAAGCTACTCGGAATGCTCAAGATGGCCACGGACATGAGCGTTAGTATCCCGAGCAAGATGGCTCGTGGGTGTTTTACCCAGTCGATCAAATGGCCGATGGTGAAGCTACCCATCATGCCGCCTAGTCCCCAAACCCATAAATATGGCGTGAGGTTAGTGTGTTGTGTGATGCCCGTAATTATAGGTGCGAGATAAGCGTAGAGCCCCAAGCTAGCGACAGCAGTCAGGAAGGTGACAGCAATGGTGGCAGACACCGAGCGATTGGCGAGCAATGCGACACGCGCTTTCAGTGATGGCGGTGGTGCGACACAGATATGGGGCACCCCAAGCAACACGCCAATCAGCCCAATAAACGCGATACCGACTACAACGGTGAAGACGCCTTGCCACCCCAGCCAAGTGGCGAGAGCAAGACCGGCAGGTACGCCGATGACAGTACCTGCGCTCATGCCACCCAGTAACAGCCCTAGTGCGCGACCTTTCTTTTCTGCTGGCACCAAAGAGGCGGCACTCGCCGCGGCTAAAGGCGAGAAAATACCGGCGCCGATACCGGCTAGCGCACGACTTGCCAGCAACATGCTTAAGTGCGTGCTGAATACCGTGACAAGGTTAGCGAAGATAAACACCAGCATCGATAGCACGAGCGCCTTTTTGGTTGGAAAGCCCGCCAACAATGTCGCCAAGATTGGCGCAGAAAGGGCATAGCACAAGGTAAAGGCCGTCACCATCTGTGCGGTTTGCGCATCTGTGATCTGAAAACTGGTCGAAATGTCCGGAATAATGCCCGCCACGACATAGGCATCCATCCCGAACGCAAACATGGCAATGGGTAAAAATAAGATGTTTTTCATGGGCATCCTAGCGCGTGAGTCAGAGAAAAGTCGCGAATGTGTCGCCATGTAGCGTTTGATGGCGAGGGGATAAAAGCGAGAAACTGTGTTATGCGTTAGGAATGTAACAAAATGTGACTGAAGGCCGCAATAACAACCCATTGAAATAAATTGTGATGGAGAGGAAACTATTTTTGACAATATAAACAAAGTATTACGCAGTAAGGTGAGAGGAGCCGACCACTAGATAAACCAGTGGCCGACTTGTTACTTAGAAGTGATAGCTAACCATCGCTTGAGCTGCCCACTGGTTCGCGCTATCGACGATTGGCGAATCAGCAATGTCGCTGCCTAAACGGGTATATTGTGTGGTTTGGCTAATATCCCAGTTTTCACCCATTGGTACGACAAGTTTGTAGCCAACATTGTAAGCAAAGGCGTCATCACCTTTATAGGCGGCGCGTTGTGCCGTGGCTTCGCTGTCTTTCACACCAAAATAGTGGTCAACGTGGTCTTTGCTCAACCAATCAACTCCGGCATAAGGTACAAAGTCAACATTGCCGAAGTGGGTGAGGTGCATGTACTTCATGCCTGCATTGAAGCCATCGTATTCACCAGTGATGTCATGACCTACATAGGTAGACAATACGCCACCTTTGCCTGTGTTGATGTCCATATTGATACCGCCATCAATGGCTGGATCACGATCTTTCATGCCTTTAAGAATATCTGCATCTTTGCTTTTGTAGCCAGGCGTTAAATGACCAATATAGGCATTGAGGTTCACAGTATCATCATTGTTACCCAAGAAGCGGTAGTTAAGGCCATTGGAAAGATCCGCGTTAAAGTTTTCGCCGTTGTAACCGAGGTTAAACTGCGGATAGATGTTTTTGTCTTGGTCTTTATAGAGATCGCTGGTGACACCTACGCCAATGCTGGCAACTGCTTGGCCTTCATGTGAATAAATGTTGCCGTTACGAATATAAGTGTCGCCAGCATAGGCCGCGCTTGAGGCGATAGCCGCGATGATAATTGCTAGTTTTTTCATGATTACTTCCTTTAATGATGTTCACCACTGGGGTTGGCAGTAATGTAAGCGCACTAGCAATCAGAGAATATCGTCAGTTCGTCAGGAATTGTCTGACATCTGTCAGAGCAGGAATCAGTTGAATCGATAGGGAAATTGGTATACTTGTTACCTTTTAGTGATGATGTGACCAATCAAAATGGAAGAGAAACTGCACCTGTTTGTGGTCGAGGACGACCCCAAAATGCGCGCAATGTTAACGGAATACTTCGAAGCGCAAGATTACACCGTAACGGCATTGGCAGAAGGCACAGGCGCGGCAGAGAAAATATTGGCAGCGCAACCCGATTTGGTATTGCTGGATCTCATGCTGCCCGGCGACGATGGGCTGACAATTTGTCGACAGATCCGCAATGGTTACCACGGTAGAATTTTGATGTTAACTGCCAGTGATGACGATTTTGATCATGTGGCTGCGCTGGAAATTGGTGCCGATGACTTTGTCAGTAAGCCGATTAAACCTCGCGTGCTTATGGCGCGTGTACGTATGCTGTTGCGTCGCCAATCAGAGACGGTCATGTCATCCGCTCCCCCAGGGGTGCTGCAATATGGAGGCCTTGTGCTTAATCAAGCACGCCGGCAATGTAAGCTAGATGAGCAAAGTATCACTTTAACGGAAAGTGAATTTGATCTCCTGTGGCAACTAGCCTCGCATCCCGATTCGGTACAATCTCGAGACACGCTTACCCAAGCACTGCGCGGGATTGAATATGATGGGATTGATCGAACCGTAGATAACAAAATCGTCACGCTGCGCAAAAAACTGATGGATGATTCTGCAAGTCCGCGCCGGATTATTACGGTACGGAGTAAAGGCTATTTATTTGTGCCTGATACTTGGTAGTGCTTATCCAAGTGCAATAGGTCGTTGGATTGAGGTAGGGGCATGCGCCGCATTTATTTAGAGTTCTTCTTTGGCTTGGTTATTATTTTCTTTGCCAGCTTGGTGACGTATGTCGTCTTGGTGTATGAAATCACCGATGATCATGATGCTATTCTGTTAGAACGACGAGCGGATGGTCTTGTTGATATGTTGGATATCATTGAGGCAACCTCAGGCACGGACGCGGCGCTGGATGCGCTAAAGGCATACACCCATAAAGTTGAATATGCGCTAGATACTCACCCGGCTGAGCACTTGCCTGTCGCGGTAAAAAATTACTTCGACCGTACCGATAGACAATTTGATGTCTACTACGACGATGATGACAAGTTGTGGTTCCACCTTGCGGATATGCAGGTGTTCTACACCTTAAAAGAGGATCCAAACTCCCCATTACATCGTGCAATAGCCTTCGAAGATAATTTGCTGATTGTTTTTCTTTTTGTTGGCTTTGCTATTTACAGCTTTTTTATGGTTTGGTTTTTAAGCCGTCGTGTTCGCGCGTTAGAGAAAACGGCTTTACAGTTTGCTGGGGGAGATTTAAATGCCCGCGCATCAACACGTAGCCACCAACGTGTCGGGTCGCTGAATCGTACCTTTAATCATATGGCAGACCGCATTGCCAATCTTGTGAGTAGCAGTCGCGCACTGACCAATGCGGTTGCACATGAATTGCGTACTCCCGTGTTTCGTATTCAGTGGCAAGCAGAGCTGTTGAGTGAGAGCGCGCTGGACAATAAGCAGCAACAAAAAGTCGCCAGTATCATTGAGGATACCGACGAAATGGCGTCGCTCGTTGATGAGCTCTTGTATTTGGCCCGTGTTGATCATCCTAATACGCTCTTCACACCACAAACGTTAGATACGTCTGTGTGGATGAATGAACAATGGCCGCGTTGGCAGACACTAAGCACCAAATCCGTGAGCTTGGATGCACCGCAGGACTTGCCCAGTATTGAGGCGGATCCACACCTGCTAAAACGGGTGATTACCAACTTAATTGGTAATGCGGAGAAGTATGCGGTAAGTCAAATCGCCGTGCGTGTCTATTGTGAGGACAGGCAGCTGGTGATTGCGGTCCACGATGATGGTGAGGGCGTTGATCCATTACATTGGCCGTTTATCTTTGATGCGTTTTACAGTGCAGATCGTTCCCGCGATAAAAAGCGTTCCGGCTATGGTTTGGGGCTTGCGATCGTCAAACAAATTGTCACCCGCCACGGTGGCAATGTTGAAATCGACCATAGTGATTTAGGCGGCGCATGCTTTCGGGTCATCTTACCTTGTTAATATAATGTGACTCAGCCAGTGTTAAGTTGAGAGGGCGGCATTCGTCGCCAACGGGTATTTCGCGTATAATACCGCCCACATCGACAACATTAGGGGCACTATGAAACATCGTACCTTCGTCTTTATCGGCATGGCGATTCTTGCTGTGACCGTCACCATTTTGATCTCATGTCAGCGCCCCCAAGCTCCCCTTGTTCCTGATTTCCAATCTTTTGCCGCGGGGGCAGAGCGAAAGCAGGCGTTTTTTGATTACTTCACCCCTGTGGTTAATGCCATTAACAGCCAAATATTGGCGGATCGCACCGCATTAATGGCATGGCATGCGCGTAAAAGTGAGCTAAGTAGCCGAGAAATAAAACGCGTCCAAGCGCTTGCCGAACAGTATGAGCTTAAAGACTTTAACGTCGACCAAGAAGCAGACTGGATGGCATTGATCCAACGGGTGGATATTATTCCTCCGTCGTTGGTGTTAGCGCAGGCGGCGAATGAGAGTGCGTGGGGCACGTCGCGGTTTGCACGGGAAGGGAATAACTACTTCGGCCAGTGGTGCTTTAGTAAAGGATGTGGACTGGTCCCTAATCAACGAGCGGAAGGGAAAGTGCACGAAGTTGCAGCGTTTGATAACCCGCAAGCCTCGGTACAAAGCTACATCAATAACTTAAATACTCATGCCGCGTACCAAGGGCTACGCGAGATCCGCGCCAACCTGCGTGAGCAGAATAAACCACTGTCAGGCGCAGCACTCGCCAATGGGCTGGTACGCTATTCAGAGCGTGGTCAGGCCTATGTGGACGAGTTACAAGCGATGATCCGCCACAACCAACTGGACATGCTCGACCAGCCATCATCCTCATCCAATAACGACTAGGAAAGCCAATGATTACCCGTTTGCCTCGGTGGGTTGAAGCCGGGGCGTTTGTGTTAGCGCTGATCGCCGGTACCATCAATGCGATCGGTTTGTTGGGCTTTGAACATCAAGCCGTGTCGCACGTGTCAGGCACCGCGACGCAATTTGGCTCGGGGTTGTTTGCAGGCCAATGGACACAAGTTATCCAACTGGGTGGCTTATTGTTGGCTTTTTTCCTCGGTGCCGCGATTTCCGGATGCTTATTGCATGGCAGCACGCTTAAATTGGGCCGCCATTATGACTCGGCACTGTTTGTCGAAGCTGGGCTAATTGTGGTGGCGTTTTATTTTCTTTCTCGCGGGTTTGCCATTGGTCAGTTAGCCGCCTCGGCAGCGTGCGGCTTGCAGAATGCGATGGCGACCACCTACAGCGGCGCGATCGTGCGCTCAACCCACTTAACCGGCATCTTTACCGATTTAGGATTGATGCTAGGGGGGAAGCTGCGCGGCAATCCAGTCGATAAGCGCAAACTGATGCTCTTTTTACTGATCGCGTCTGGCTTTATCGTCGGCGGGGTAGTGGGTGCGGCGCTTTTTGCGCACTTCCATTTTGCTGCCCTGCTGTTTCCCGCAGGGTTATGTTTTGTGGTGGCTCTGTGTTATCGCGGGTACATGACACGCCAGCGTTTAGTGACCCGCACTAGCAGCAAGTAATTATACAACCTATTAACAATGCGCGTTTTCGCGCATTTTCTAATGTATTTATTGTGCCTCGCATCGAGTTAGCCAACTTGACCGAGCCTTCGGTGCGATCGTCGGGCCTTTCCCTTGTAGCGGTGGCTTCCCGTGTCACCATTCGCGCGTCTTTTGGCGGCTAAAAGTTTGTCTTAAATCAAACAAGTGTGAGTTTGTATTTCGAATTCGCGCATTGTGTGATGATCTCGCCGTCTTTGTGACACGGAAAATGCCACACTCCCGTTACGATACAGTAACAAGGAGGCCCCATGCCAAATAGCCAGTATATTGAAACGGATGTGGTCATCATCGGTGGGGGTGCAACCGGCACCGGCATCATGCGAGATTGCGCACTGCGTGGCATCTCATGCATTTTGCTCGAACGTGACGATATTGCGGCTGGGACATCGGGGCGCAACCATGGCTTGCTGCACTCTGGGGCTCGTTACGCGGTCACAGATACCGAATCGGCCCGTGAATGCATTCAAGAAAACACCATCCTTAAATCCGTTGCTCGCCACTGCGTGGAAGACACCAGCGGACTTTTTATCACCTTGCCGGAAGATGATTTAGCGTACCAAGACACCTTTATTGCCAGTTGCGATAAAGCCGGTATTCCGACCCGAAAACTGACACCACGTGAAGCGTTAGCGTTCGAACCCAACGCCAACCCAGCGATGATTGGCGCGGTACAGGTGCCGGATGGCATTATCGACCCCTTTCGCTTGTGTGCCGCGAATGTACTGGACGGCAAAGAGCACGGCGCCAAGGTGTTTAACCATACCCGGGTGATGGGATTAATTCGTCAAGGGGCGACGGTGCAAGGCGTCCAGTGTTTGCATACCCTCACCGGCGAGCGTTTTGCCATTATGGCGAAGCAAGTGATCAATGCCGCAGGGATTTGGGGGCAGACAATCTGTGAGTATGCCGATCTGAATATCAAAATGTTCCCCGCCAAGGGCTCATTGCTGATCCTCGACTATCGGATTAATAACCGGGTGATCAACCGCTGTCGGAAACCGGCAGACGCCGACATCTTGGTGCCCGGTGACACCATTTCCTTAATCGGCACCACCTCTGAGCACATCGAGTACGATCAGATTGATAAGTTAGCGGTGACGCCACAAGAAGTGGATGTGCTGATGCGTGAAGGGGCGAAGCTCGCCCCCATCATGGCCAATACACGCGTGTTGCGCGCCTATGCGGGCGTGCGGCCTTTGGTCTCGGTAGATGACGACGGCAGTGGCCGTAATATCAGTCGCGGCATTGTGTTACTCGATCACCAAGCACGCGATGGGCTGGAAGGCTTGATCACTATCACTGGTGGCAAGCTCATGACCTATCGTTTGATGGCCGAGCAAGCCACAGACTTGGTGGCTGAAAAGTTGGGTAACCGCAACCGTTGCCAAACTGCGATTCGCCCGCTACCAGGCTCTGAGCCTTCTAAAGGGATCCGTAAAGCCAGTGCTAGCTTGGTGAAACCTGTCTACCAATCCGCCTATTACCGCCACGGTGAGCGCGTTAGCCATTTTTTAGATGAAAGTGACGACAGCCAAGCGGTGATTTGCGAATGCGAAATGGTGACCAAGGGCGAGGTGAACTATGCGATTCAATCGCTGGATGTGAAAAATCTCACCGATCTGCGTCGGCGCACTCGTCTGGGTATGGGGCCTTGTCAGGGCGAGCTGTGCAGCTATCGTGCCGCTAGCTTATTCAGTGAACTGGCAGGGATAGATGGCCAAGCCAGTGCAGGGCTGCTGGTGGATTTTCTCGAAGAGCGCTGGAAAGGCGTGAAACCGATTTTTTGGGGCGATGCGCTACGCGAAGCCGAATTTAGCTATTGGATTTATCAAGGATTATTTGGCGCCGGTGAGGTGCCAATGCCGCCGAAGGCACCGCGCAGTAGCGCTGAGATAAAGCGTGCTGCACCGACGTCAGCGGCTGATCAGGAGGTATCACAATGATCCACTACGATATCGCAGTGATTGGTGGCGGCATTGCCGGGTTTACTGCCGCATTGCGGTCACTGGAAGCGGGAAAGAAAACCGTAATGATTAGCGCCGGACAAAGCGCGCTACATTTCTCGTCAGGCTCCATTGATGTATTGGGCCATTTTCCCAATGGTGAGCCGGTCAGTCAGCCTTTTGAAGCGATTCCGAAACTGGTGCGCCAGCACCCTGAGCATCCCTATGCCAAAGTCAGTTTAGAGGAAATCACCCAGTCACTCGCTTGGTTCCAACACCAACTGAGTGCGCAAAAGGTGTGTCTGTATCATCAAGAAGATAACGCCAACCACGGCCGCATTACGCCATTGGGTACCGTGCGCCCGACTTGGCTATCGCAAGGGCATGTGTATCAGCATCGCGGCCCGCGTCGTTTCTCTGGTTTGTGTTTTGTGGCCATTGAAGGCTATCGCGATGCGCAACCGACGTTAGCGAAAGACACCATTACCGCCCAGCGTGATTTTGCATCCTGCCCAAGTCGCACCATTACGCTGTCGATCCCGGGAGCCGAGCGATTACGCCGTAACCGCAATGAGCTACACTCGGTGGATCTTTCTCGTTTATTGGCTGAGCCTGATGCCTTTGACAGTCTGTGCGAGCAACTAATCGCGCAGTCCGGCCCGGATGAGCTGGTGATTTTACCCGCCATCATTGCCGATGTGGCCGGCGAGCGGGGGATGGATGCGCTTAAACAGCGCACCGATCGCTGTTTTCACGAAGTGCCGACCATGCCGCCTTCTCTGCTGGGGATCCGCATTGAGCGTGCGTTACAGCGGGCTTTTGCTAGTGCGGGTGGGGTATTGCTGTGCGGCGATCAAGTCACTGGCGGTGAGTTTGACGACAACGGTCGCCTTACCGCTTTGCATACGCGTCAACTCGAAGATATTCCGTTAACCGCAGAGGCAGTGATCTTGGCCACGGGCAGCTATTTTAGTCGCGGTCTCAATGCCGACCGCACTCAGGTGAGCGAACCGACGTTGGGATTAGACATGGTGCAAAGCCCTGATCGGAGTGAGTGGCGCAACGACGACTTTTTCAGTCAGCAAAGCCACCCCTTTATGGCGTTTGGCATTAACACCGACAACCAACTACGTCCCACCGCACGCGGCAAGCGCTGCCAAAACCTGTTTGTGTGTGGTGCGGTACTCAGTGGTTACGACCCCGTCTATGAAGGCTGTGGCGGTGGCGTCGCGATCGCAACCGGCTACGCCGCCGCGCAACGTGCGCTCGCTGTGATGGCGAACGCTAAGGAGGCGTCCCATGCTAACTGAATGGCTGAAACAGCGTGACTATAGCGACCATGCGCCGCAACCCACCAGTTTTGACCAATGCATTAAATGCACGGTCTGTACTGTGTATTGCCCGGTATCAAAAGCGAACCCTGCGTATCCTGGCCCCAAAGAGTGTGGCCCGGATGGTGAGCGTCTGCGGATCAAAAACCCTGAGTATTATGATGACCTGCTCAAGCTATGCACCAACTGCAAACGCTGTGAGACCGCCTGTCCTTCCGGGGTAAAAATTGGCGACATCATTGCGGTGGCACGCGGCAAACACGGCAAGAAAAACATCAATCCTAAGTTGATGCGTGATTACGTGCTGAGCCATACCGACTTGTTTGGCACGCTTGCTAATCCAGTAGCACCGTTGGTGAACGTGATGACGGATCTGAAACCGGTGAAAGCGGTGATGCATGCCACGATTGGGGTGGATAAACATAAATCCCTACCCAAGTATTCGTTTGGCACCTTTCGGCGTTGGATGAAAAGCCAAGCAGCGACACAAGCGGATTATCCCAAACAAGTCAGTTACTTTCATGGCTGCTATGTGAATTTTAACAATCCGCAGCTTGGTAAAGACTTGGTGAAAGTGATGAATGCGATGGGGTACGGCGTGCAATTGCTCGAGAAACATAAATGTTGTGGCGTGCCTTTAATTGCCAATGGCTTTTACGATAAAGCGCGCCGTAACGCGACCGCTAATACCGCGATGATTGCCGATGCGGTTGCCGAGCATCGCCCTGTAATAGCCACCTCCTCATCGTGTGCGCTGACGTTAAAAGAAGAGTACCCCCACGTACTGGGAGTGGATAACGCCCACGTGGCAGGGCAAATCAGCTTTGTGACCCGCTTTTTACTCAAAGCGGCCATGAATGGCGAGATGCCCAGGCTCAACCCAATTAATAAGCGGGTGGTTTACCATACCCCTTGTCATTTGGAGCGCAGTGGTAATGCGATGTTTACCATTGAGCTGTTACGAATGATCCCAGGCTTAGAGGTGATTGTGCTCGATAGTGAGTGTTGTGGCTTGGCAGGTACCTATGGGTTTAAAACTGAGAACTATCAAACCTCGATTGCCATCGGTAGTGGCTTGTTTGCTCAGATTGAAGCCGCGCAGGCGGACTTTGCGATCACCGACTGTGAAACCTGTAAATGGCAAATTGAAGAAAACACATCGCTGGAAGCTTTGCATCCGGTGAGTGTGCTAGCGATGGCGGTTGGAGAGCCAGCAGCGCCGTAATATTCGTTGCAAAGAAAAACGCCACCCAATGCGGTGGCGCTTTTGTTACGTGCCCAGTCAGATTTACTGCTTAGCTTGCGATGTGTTCGATGCAGTCGATTTACCCATCGACTCTTCAAGCAAAGATTTCAGCACACTGATTGTCATGAGGATCAGAAGGATACTGATAGGCAATGCGGTGACCATATTGGCCGTTTGCAGTGCTTTCAAGCCGCCCGCGACCAACAGCACGGCGGCAACCGCCCCGATCATCGACCCCCAAAAAATACGGAAACGCTTCGGTGGATGCTCATTGCCCATTGAAAGGATCGTGGTAAGCACCAGCGTGCTAGAGTCCGACGAGGTGATAAACCAGCTAAATAGCAGGAAAATCATCATGGCATTGAGGATCCATCCAGTGATGCCACCGCCGGTGATCCCATCGGCACTTGCAAAGAGTGCAGCGGGTAAGTCCCAGCTATTCACCAAATCAATGATCCCTGCGCTACCAATCCCAGCGTCAGCGACAAGCTCTTGATGTAGGGCATTACCACCAAAGATAGCGAGCCAAGCAAAAATCATCAGTGTCGGCGCGCACAGCACACCAAAGATAAATTCGCGTAGGGTACGACCGCGTGAAATACGCGCAATAAATAGGCCAATAAAGGGCGCCCAAGCAATCCACCATCCCCAGTAGAAAATGGTCCACGCATTTTGCCATGCAGCGGGACCTTGCTCATCAGGGAACCACAGCCCCATTGGCATAAAGTTCACCAAGTAGTCACCCAGCGAGACGCCAAAAATCTGAATCAGCCAAGCTGTCGGGCCACCAAACAGGAAGTAGGCGATCACAAGGGCCGAGACAATAATGTTCCACTCAGAGATAATCCGAATCCCTTTACCCACGCCAGATAGCGCAGACATAATGGAAGCCACAGAGATCAGCGCAATGAGTATCACCTGAGTGACCACACCGGGATCAATCCCAAATAAACGATCCAGCCCCACGGCAATTTGGCTGACGCCTAACCCCAGTGAGGTTGCAACCCCAAATACACAACCCAGCACGCCAAGAATATCGATGGCATGCCCCATCGGACCATAAATACGCTCACCAATGAGTGGATAGACGGTCGAACGTAGGGCCAGAGGCAGTTTCTTACGAAACGAAAAATAGGCCAACGCGAGCCCGACAATCACATACACCGCCCAGCCATGAAAGCCCCAATGGAAATAGGTGACTCGCAACGCATCGGCGGCACGATCAAAGCCCATGGCGGTCGCCCCAGCCATATCGGCATACGGGTTGTTGGGGTAGCCGAACGCACCACTTGTATCAAAGTAGAACGTGGGTTCGGCTACCCCAAAAAACAGTACGCCAATCCCGACACCAGCCGAAAAAAGCATGGCTAACCAAGAAAACGTGCTGAACTCGGGGCGATCGTCATCATCTCCCAGACGGATGCTGCCTAAGCGCGTGACGGCAATGATCAAACTGGTCGTGAGAAGCAACACCAGCACCATCATGTAGTACCAACCAAAGGTGGATTCGACCCAGCCTCGTGCAGTTGCAAAAATCGTGGCGGCAAGATCGGTGTTAAAGCCTGTAAACAGTACGAAGGCGAAAACCAGAAGGGTAGCGGCGATCATCATATTTTTGTGAACGCCTTTGAAAAGGCCGCTTTGGGTTACGCGGTTTTCAAATGGGTGATAAGTCGGGCGCATTGATTCGGCGCCGGGTGTACTTCGTGTACGTTGCGTTGACATGAATAACTCCTCTTTCAAACGCGAAAAATAGGGGTAGCGGTAAGCGCTAATGGTGCTCCTTAAACAAGCGGAAAAATTGACGAACTATCGGCTCGCCGCATGGCTGCTGTCGGCAAAAGTTGGCAGCCTGTGAAAACGAATTCGGGCAGCAATGTACTCAATATTCCCTATATTTGCAAAAAAATGAGGGATAAATCACAGCTAAAAGTTGTAAAACGCCGAGAAAATCAGCAAAAAATGTCGATAAGACGACCAAGTTAGACTGGGCTTCGTATACTGAAAACAGGCCTAAACGTGACCGCTTTTTGATGGGAGTAGCTTCATGAAACCTCAACCTTCTGCGCGCGATACCATGCTGCAACTTGGCTATCTGGGTTTGGTTCCGTTTATTGGCGGGGTAATTATTACTTGGGCCGATTTAACCTTATTTGGACTCAGTGGTGAGCAGCTATTTTTAAGCTACAGTGCGGTGATTTTAAGTTTCTTATCTGGCGTGTTGTGGGGCAATGGTATCGACCATTTTTCCCATAAACTCAGCCGTAATGCATTATTGCTGAGTAACTTATTCGCTCTACTGGCATGGGGGGCACTCATTCAAGGGGCAACGCAATACGTGATCGCCACTGGCATTCTCACTGCGGGTTACTTGGCGGTATGGTTGGCTGAAAAATGGATCCGAAAGAGCGAACGAGAGGAAGAGCAGCCCGCCGCTTACCAAGTGATGCGTGGCCGTTTGACTGCGGGTGTTGTGGGCTGTCATGGCTTACTGTTACTGGTGGCTTAACGTTAGCTTTTGGTCTACTGTCGTGAGTTATTTTGACAATGAAAAACGGATTTAGATTGAACCTATCACAGTGATTGGTCGTACCCGTTAGCTTACTGATAAAAGAATAATTAGTCTTTTATCAATGCCAATAGGTGTAGCGGGGGGGCAAAATGACGATCATTCAATACTTACGAGTAATTTTTCTCACATTAGGTGTCGCTGTTGCGGTCAGCGGCGCTTATTTATTTAGCGAAATTAAAACGGTGAAAGTGCAGTTTAATGACGTTGTTGAGCGTAATGTTCGGCTTCTTAGTACTGTCTCTGATCTCCGTTATTTTACCGTGACCTATCGTCGCTTCGCGCTGGATTATGGCCTGACAGATAGCCGCCAAGCACACCGTGATATTTTGGTGAAAATTGAACGCAATGATGAGGCAGTTAGCCAAGCTTTGGCTGACATGGAAGCCTTGACTGTGCGAGATGCCAATAGTCTAGCGGTGGCAGATATTGCCGATCGGCTGGATGCGTATCGCCAAATGCAGAACGACTATATCAGTTTGATCGATAACGGTCAGATGGAAGATGCGCGCCGTAAAATGCTTGGGCCGATGCTGGCACCTTTTGATCAGATTGTGGCGAACCTTGCCACTTTACAAGCATCTATAGAGGACCAAGCTAACGCGATTAAAACGCGTGAGGCGAATAAAATCGAACAGCTGGTTTATATTGGCATCGTGGTCATTATCGCGCTGATCGCATTGATGGTGGGGGTAGCCCTGCTTCTTCAACAGCGTATTCGTGGTCCGCTTGCACGCTTGGTGGCGCAGATGCAGCGAGTCGAGAGCGGCGATTTAACCCAACGTCTCACCTTAGATGCGTTTAATCGTGATGAAATCGGGCAAGCAGCGCAGACCTTTGACCAAATGCAAAGCAGTGTAACGGCACTGATTAGCGCTTTAGTCGCGGGAACGGAGCGTTTGCAAGCGGTGAGTGATGAGCTATCAAACCAAGTGACTGACACTGTTAGGAGTGTTGAACAACAGCGTGGCGAGTTATCACAATTGGCGAGCGCGATGACGCAGATGGAATCCACTTTTGGGGAAGTTGCTACCAATACGGTCAATGCGGCGGAGCAAACAGATAAATCACGCGATTACGCTGAACAAGGGCGTGATATTTTTGAACAGTCGTATCAGCAAAGTGTGGCGGCACAGGAGCAAGTGAATAAAGCGTCGCAAGTCATTGAGGCTTTAAGCGCAGACAGTGAAAATATCGGCAAAGTGTCTGAAGTGATCAGTACGATTGCAGAACAAACCAACCTGTTGGCACTGAATGCTGCGATTGAAGCAGCGAGAGCGGGTGAGGCCGGCCGTGGCTTTGCGGTGGTCGCTGACGAGGTTCGCGGCTTGGCGACCAAAACCCAATCATCCACGGATGAGATCAACCAAATCATTGAAGGACTACAAACCAAAGCACGCCAGGCCTATCAAGTGATGACGGATAGCCAAACGCTCACCCAAAAAGGCTTGGACGACGCGAAACGCGCGGCAGAAGCGATAGAAACGATTAATGCCGCGACACAGCGAGTGTCCGAAATGACCGGAGCGATTGCGACCGCCACAGAGGAGCAAACCACGGCAGCGGGCGATCTGAACCAAAATGTATCGGCGATTCACCGTGCAGCGGAGTCGCTAGCAGAGACTGCAGAGAAAACGCGGGACGCCTATGAGCGACTGGAGAAAGAAAACGCCAGCATTCGCGAGCAAGCCCAAGCGTTTCGACTCTAACCGTAGCCTTGATGCAAAATGCGCCTAACCGGCGCATTTTTTGTGGGATGAGCTGAATTAGCGAAACAAATAGAGAGACAGGAAGTAATTCACATTGTGATTGATGGTCCGTAGCACTGCGGTTGTGCTGGCGTTGGTCTGCTCGGACACATCCCACGGTACAAACTTGCCATAGCTGGGCAGTGCAAGGCCCGATTGCACTGCGGCAGGCGAAAGGGCGACTAAATAGTCAACATAGTTCAACGATAAGCCGGCCAAAGGCACCGGCACAATATCCGCGGTTGAGATTTGAAATTGAATCAACGCCCGTGCGGCCGGTTCGGTTGCCATGTCAGGGCTGGTGTGACAGCACACGATCTCAAAAAACGCTCCGGCTTTGTTCTGCATAATGGCGCTTGCCATTAACGAGGCGCCCTGAAGCCCATCACACAAAAACAGAACCGACGGTTTACTGGGTTGGGATTGGGTGTTTTTTACTCTCGCCCGATGCGACTTAATTGAGCGCGCGAGGCTATCGTTTGGCTCCGCCATGATGAATCCTTACGGCTATTCCCTGTTTTACGCCAGGATGCTGTGCGGCCCCATGCCACACGACTTAAATAGTGCTTATACCCGTTTCTAACCGGCGTTGCAGCACGAAAAAGCTTGGCTATATCCTAGCGATACCGCCGCGCAACGCGAGCGTGTGAGCGCCAATTTTTGCGTTGCTTACCAAAGGATCGGCCTGTCATTAAAGCTTCATCGTCTCATCAAGGAAGTGTCACGAACCCTGCTTAAGGTGTTTCACAGCTAACCGAGTTCTTCGTCATGTGCAGGTTGGACAATTTGCACAGCACTAACTTAAACAATCGACTTGGAGGTTGATGTGAAACTCAAAGCTCTCTTTGCTGCTACTACAGTATCAATGGCCGTATTGGCCGCGGGTAGCGCAACGGCCGCAAACCGTGACTACATTAGCATCGTTGGCTCTTCTACCGTTTACCCTTTTGCTACTGTGGTTGCTGAGCGCTTCGGTCGCACGTCGCAATACTCAGTACCCAAAATCGAATCAACTGGTTCAGGCGGTGGCTTGAAGCTGTTCTGTGCAGGTGTGGGTGAAAATACACCAGATATCACGAATGCATCACGCAAAATCAAAAGCTCTGAGATTGAGCGTTGTAAAGCCAATGGTGTAGACGACATCGTCGAAATCAAAATTGGTTATGACGGCATCGCCTTTGCGAACTCAAAAGCATCGCCACAATATGACGTATCACTGAAAGATCTTTACACCGCACTGGCTAAAACTGTGCCAGACGGCAAAGGCAACTTCATCGACAATCCACACAAAACGTGGAAAGACGTGAACCCATCACTGCCGAAAACCAAGATCGAAGTGCTAGGTCCACCACCAACGTCAGGTACGCGTGATGCGTTTGTTGAACTCGCTATGGAAGCAGGCTGTTCTCAATATCCTGAAATTGCCGCACTAGAAGACAGCGATGAAGATAAATTCAAAGCCATTTGTCATGGCATGCGTGAAGATGGTGCCTTTATCGAAGCGGGCGAAAACGACAACTTGATCGTGCAAAAGCTTGAAGCGAATCCAGATGCATTCGGTATCTTTGGGTACAGCTTCCTCGAGCAGAATGCCGATAAAGTTCAAGGCGCAAAAATTGCCGGTGTTGAGCCGACATTTGATGCGATTGGTAGTGGCGAGTATCCCGTATCACGCTCACTCTACTTCTACGTGAAGAAAGCGCATGAAGATGTGATCCCAGGCTTGAAAGAGTATGTGAATGCCTTCACGGCAGAAGATGCTATCGGCGAAATGGGCTATCTGACCGACCGTGGTCTTATCCCATTGGCAAGCCAAGAATGGAACAACGTACGCACTGCAGCGGTGAATCTAAACCCGAATCTGTAATGGCAGTGTGAACGCGAAAAGGTGGCACACAGGCTGTGTCACCTTTATTCGTGTTCAGGAGGAACAATGACCACATCCATGTTGATGACCGTAATTGCGCTGATTGCAATTTCAGGCTTCTTTCTTGCTCGAACACGTTCAATCAAACTGGCTGATATGGCTGGTGGATTGAGCAAGCTTCACTCTCGCCCCAATTACTATGGCTCCTATGTTGCGATTCTCGCCGCCATTCCGGCGTTGATTTTACTGCTACTATGGCAAGCCGTGGAGCCGAACTTGATCCACAGTTTGGTGATGGCACAGATCCCAGATAGCTACCTTGTGCGCATCAATAGCCATGATTTGGTCTACAGCCAAATCGGGAACATTGCCAGTGGCATCACCCAAACTGACGATGCTGTCTTGTTAGCAGCGGCTGAACACTATCAATCCCTCCATGCGTTAGGGAACACCTTGCGTTTTACTGCCATGACAACATTGGCGTTGGCCGGGTTTGCCTTTGGATGGCGCTCGCTGCGGCCGCGGCTAAGGGCCCGCAACCGTGTCGAGAACGTGATGCAGGCGTTTTTGCTGCTGTGTTCGACGTTAGCCATTCTGACCACGCTAGGCATTGTGCTCTCAGTGCTGTTTGAAGCCCTGCGCTTTTTCCAGATGATCTCGATTACCGACTTTATCTTCGGGACGGAATGGTCACCGCAAATTGCTTTACGCGCAGACCAGCAAGGAGCAAGTGGCTCTTTTGGCGCGATTCCACTATTCACCGGCACCTTGATGATCTCGATTATCGCCATGTGTATTGCGGCGCCTGTGGGGCTGATGAGTGCCATCTATCTCGCTGAATACGCCTCACCGCGCGTACGCAGTATCGTAAAGCCGATTCTTGAAATTCTTGCCGGTATTCCGACCGTGGTGTATGGCTTTTTTGCCGCTTTGGTCGCGGCTCCGGTAATTCGCGACGTTGCACAAGCGATTGGGTTTGAGAGTGCGTCCTCGGAAAGTGCACTGGCTGCAGGGTTTGTCATGGGGGTGATGATCATCCCGTTTGTGTCCTCACTATCTGATGACGTGATCACCGCGGTGCCGCAGTCATTGCGCGATGGCTCACTCGGACTGGGGGCGACGCCATCTGAAACTATCCGCCAAGTAGTTATTCCAGCCGCGTTACCGGGCATTGTCGGGGGGCTCTTGCTTGCCGTATCCCGTGCGATTGGCGAAACCATGATTGTGGTCATGGCCGCTGGCCTTTCGGCTAACCTCACCGCGAACCCACTTGATTCGGTCACCACGGTTACCGTGCAGATCGTGACTCTTCTTGTGGGCGACCAAGAGTTTGATAGCCCGAAAACCTTGGCCGCATTTGCACTGGGTTTGACGCTCTTTGTTGTGACGCTAGCGCTGAACTTTGTTGCGCTCCGTATTGTGAAGAAATATCGAGAACAATATGACTGATAAAATTGCACAGATCGCGCAAAACAAGCGCGCGCGAGTAAAAGCAGGCCTTGCCAAACGACGCGGACGCGAAGGACGCTTTCGTTGGTATGGCATTGGGTCGATTTTGTTGGCGTTTACGTTTTTGGTGGTATTGCTTGGGTCAATCATCTCGCAAGGCTATACCGCCTTCTACACCACAGAAATTCGCCTCACGGTCGATTTAAGCGCCGATAAACTTGGCATTGAGGGCAAACCGCTCAATGACGAAACATTGCAATACCTGAGCTATCGCTCGGTACTGGCCGATGCCATTTTTGCTACCTTGCCAGACGTGACGTCACGTACAGATAAGCGTGAGCTATTCCGCTTCCTTTCCACGGGGGCGGAGTACGATTTGCGCGACCGCGTAGCCGCAGATCCTAGCCTTGTTGGACAGCAAATCGATATTTGGGCGCTTGCTGGAGACAACGTCAACCAGTTCAACAAAGGCAATATCGACGGCAACTTACCGGAGTCTTATCGTCAGTTTAAAGACAAGCACATTGGTTGGTTTAACCAACTGCAAAGCGATGATCGGATCCGTACCGTGTTTAACACCCGCTTTTTCACCAATGGTGATAGCCGCGATGCCGAACTCGCTGGAATTTGGGGGGCGACGGTTGGATCCTTCTACACCTTATTGGTCACCTTAGTGCTGAGCTTTCCGATTGGGGTAGCCGCGGCGATTTACTTGGAAGAGTTTGCGCCACGCAACCGCATTACCGAGATCATTGAAATTAACATCAATAACCTCGCGGCCGTGCCCTCGATTGTGTTTGGTTTACTGGGGCTGGCGGTATTCCTCAACTTTGCTGACTTACCGCGTTCTGCGCCGGTTGTGGGCGGCTTGGTGCTTACCCTTATGACGCTGCCAACCATCATTATTTCCAGCCGTGCCTCTATTAAAGCGGTGCCACCCTCGGTCCGTGATGCCGCGTTAGGGGTAGGGGCCTCCAAGATGCAAATGGTTATTCACCATGTGCTGCCATTAGCGATGCCAGGCATGCTCACCGGCACCATCATTGGGATGGCACAAGCGCTGGGTGAAACCGCACCGCTTCTTATGATCGGCATGGTGGCGTTTATTGTCGACATTCCATCTGGGCCACTCGATGCGGCGACCGCGCTACCTGTACAAATCTATTTATGGGCAGAGAATCCTGAAAAGGGCTTTGTCGAAAACACCTCTGGCGCAATCATGGTGCTGCTGGCATTCCTTGCTTTTATGAATGCCTGCGCCGTGATTATGCGTAAGCGTCTCGAGCGACGCTGGTAAGTCGGGAGAGAAAACCATGACGACAACAACCATGACTAACGGAACTCTTACAGAGCAAACAGTGAACACGACGCCCCAAAATACCGCAGCCCCCAAAGAAACCTGCGGTGTGCCCTTTGTGGATAACCCGCGAATGACGGCGCGCAATGTCTTTGTGAACTACGAACATGGCGCAAAACCGGCGATCGCAGACGTGAGCCTTGATATTGGCGAGAAAGAAGTTCTTGCGATGATCGGCCCATCAGGCTGCGGCAAATCCACTTTTTTGCGCTGTTTAAATCGAATGAATGACACCATTCCCGGCTGTGTGGTGACAGGCGATATCATTCTCGACGGTGAAGATATTCACCACAAAGAGACAGAAATTGTGGAACTGCGCTCGCAAGTGGGCATGGTATTCCAGCGGCCTAACCCGTTCCCTAAATCGGTGTATGACAACGTGGCTTATGGCCCGAGAATACATGGACTGATCGACAGCAAAGCCGAACTCGATGAGTTAGTGGAGCAATCGCTGACTCGAGCAGGGCTATGGAACGAAGTGAAAGATCGCCTCGACCAACCTGCCACAGGCTTATCTGGTGGTCAGCAGCAGCGTCTATGCATTGCTCGCACCATTGCCGTCGCGCCAGAAGTGATTTTGATGGATGAACCATGCTCAGCCCTTGACCCGATTGCCACCGGTATTATTGAAGAGCTGATTGCCGATCTGAAGAAAAACTTCAGCATAGTGATCGTGACGCACTCCATGCAACAAGCCTCGCGTGTGTCTGACCGAACGGCCTATTTCCACTTAGGGAGTTTGGTTGAGGTGAACAGCACTGAAAAAGTGTTCAACGACCCAGAGCACAAGCTGACTCATGATTACATTAATGGCCGATTTGGCTAAATAAACTGCGGGGCAAAGGAGAGAAAAGCGCTGAAAATAGGCTTTTGCTGATAATTTCAGCACTTAAGTGCTGAAAAGTAAAAATGGACTTTACATCGCTCTGAGCAGCCTCTACTATACGCCCCGTTCCGGAGAGATGGCTGAGTGGTTGAAAGCACCGGTCTTGAAAACCGGCAAGGGTTAATAGCCCTTCTAGGGTTCAAATCCCTATCTCTCCGCCACATACCGAAAAGCCGCTGCTCAGTCAGCGGCTTTTTTGCATTTATTGTCCCGCAAACTCCCAAACCCTGACCTCACCAACATTTTAGGCGTTTATGCCTAAACAGCTATTCTGCACTTTGGTATTCTAATCCTTTATATTTCTTCCTCTTACATGGTCTTTTGGATGCCGACAACCAACGGCGGTAGCGTGGAACGCAACAAAAGCGCCCACATGGATGCACGCTTTCTCATGACCGATTCACACTTTCCCTAGGCGATAAAATAAAAAATACGAATAATCAATCGGTTAAAAGTACAAGCGCGGGGATAATGTGAATACCTCAACCGGGATAGGCGGCATGCACACTATCACCGAAGAGATCTTGATGAGATAGATGGAAAAACTGTATTTGTATCAGTGGTTTATGGATAAAGCAGGGCGTACAACGATTTTGACAAATCGAGCACGCGCACAAATACAATGTTAGCAAGAGGGAGGAAAGATGGCCGTAGGAGATTGGTTCAGCACATTTTGTGGAAATATCAAGGTCAGTAATAAGGACTCAATATCGAGACGATATAAAGCTATTACAAGAAGACTGAACACTGATTTTTGGGATACAGTTTCTGACACTTCACACAGTCTTTATGTCGGCTCTTATGGTAGAAACACCGCCGTGGGGGGCTTTAGTGATCTTGATATGTTGTTTCGTTTGCCATATAGCGTTTATGAACGATACAACAATTACAATGGAAACGGCCAGTCTGCATTGCTCCAGGAAGTCAAGCGCTCCATAGAACGAACCTATGCTACCACCAAGATTCGTGGTGACGGTCAAGTAATTCTGGTTCCATTTGATGATGGTCTGACTTATGAGGTTGTTCCTGCATTTGTTAATAAAGATGATAGCTTCACCTATCCTGATGCAAATAATGCCGGCCGTTGGCGTACCACCAATCCAAAACCAGAAATTGAAGCAATTAGGGCAAGGAACAATCAGTGTAACAAGAACCTGATTTGGCTTTGTAGGATGATGCGTATTTGGAAAAGAAAATGGGACGTTCCCATCGGAGGCTTGCTGATAGATACGTTGGCCTACCAATTTATTGTAAGTTGGGAGCATAGAGATAAATCATTTGTATATTATGATTGGATGTGTCGCGACTTTTTTAATTTCATGGCAAACCAGGATAAAACAAAGGAATACTGGAAAGCCCCTGGTAGTGGTCAGTACGTTTATGGCAAGGATTTGTTCCAATGGAAAGCAAGGCGTTGTTGCAATATCGCAATAGAGGCATGTAATCACGAGTCAGCAAACCCTAAGCGTGAATGGTCGTCCAAACAGAGCTGGAGAGAGATTTTTGGAACCAAATTCCCAAGCTAACAATAAAGGACTGACATTCCTCGAAGAGCAAATTCGGGGGTGCTATGGCCGGGTCGTTTATTCGCATAAAACACATGAGAAATGCGCCGATATTCTTCTGAGTCGGCTTTCAAATATAAAGATTGCACAAATTATATTGTCTGCGCTTAGTACAGCCGGTTTCATTTCGATAATTTTTGGAACTGGAGAAGTTGGTGCGATTGCTGGCGGTTTAGTTTCGGCGGCATTACTTGTTCTGAATGGTTACACAAAAGATTACGACCTCGGACAATTGGCGCAGAAGCATCGTCAAGCTGCTGCTGACCTCTGGCTGATTCGCGAGCAGTATCTCTCCCTTCTGACGGACTTGCGCTCCAATTCAAGCAGTGACGATGAATTGCGAGAAAAAAGAGATGACTTATTAACCGAGCTGCATGCTCTTTATACAGGTGCGCCGAGCACTAATTTTAAAGCATATAAAAAAGCACAAGAAGCGCTGAAGAACCTTGAAGATATGACTTTTTCCGATGAGGAGATTGATGCATTTTTGCCAAAGAGTCTGAAAAAGTGCTAACAAGTGGCTGTTGGCGGACGTGCCTACGCTTCGCTCTGGCACACCGCAAAGCCAAGCGTTAGAAGCCTTCGGGGGGGGGGTAGTAAG
>NZ_MUFK01000037.1:0-34069 GCF_001996085.1 Salinivibrio sp. PR5 | reverse complement strand
GCTATGGGCTTTTTAATGATATTTTTGTTAATATAATGTTGCTTCAATTGGTCCATCGACAAAAAAAAGGGCCTGTCGGCCCTTTATGACATTTCGATGACAGTGGCGCTTAGTCTAAAACCTTTGCGATGGCAGTGCAAAGTGGCTCCATATTGGTGTGCGTCATACCCGCCACATTAAGGCGACCAGAGCCGACAATATAAACACCGTGTTCGGCTTTTAGCGCGTTCACTTGATCTTTGGTCAAGCCAGAGAAAGAAAACATCCCGTTTTGTTGCTCGATAAAGCTAAAGTCGCGATTAACGCCTTTGTCTTTTAATGTTGCTACAAACTCGGTTCGCATGGTTTTAATGCGATCGCGCATATCAGCAAGTTCTTGATGCCACTCTGCTTTTAGCGTGGGGTTATTGAGGATCTCTGTCACAATACCTGCGCCGTGGGCTGGTGGGTTAGAGTAGATCACGCGCGCGATGGCTTTCACTTGGCTAAAGGCAGTTACGGCTTGTTGCTGATCTTGTGCAACCAAAGTGAACGCGCCCACACGCTCATTGTATAAGCCAAAGTTTTTCGAGAAGGAGCTGGCGATCAACAGTTCTGGGCAGGTTTGCGTAAAGATACGTAGACCCGATGCGTCTTCTTCAACACCTTGCGCAAAGCCTTGATAGGCAAAGTCAAACATCGGCAGTAAGCCTTTGCGCTGACATAGCTCAGCCAAGACTTTCCATTCCGCATCGGTCGGATCGATACCGGTTGGGTTGTGACAACAGCCGTGAAGCAAAACCACATCACCACTGTTTGCTTTTTCTAGATCCGCGACCATGCCGGCAAAATCTTTGTCATTCTTCGCGGCATCGTAGTAGGTGTACTCGGCCAGAGGTAGGCCTGCGGCAGTAAACACGCCCTTGTGGTTGGCCCAAGTTGGGTTGCTGATCCATACCGTGACATCACCAAGGTGGCGTTTAATGAACTCGCCAGCAAGGCGTAACGCCCCAGTACCACCTGGCGCATGTGCAGTTTGAGCGCGTTTATCCTTGATAACCGAAGCCTGCTCACCGAATAGAAGCTGCTGAACGGCAAGGCCGTACTCCGCAGTGCCCGGGATGCTTAAATAGGATTTGGTGCTCTCTTTTTCGAGCAGCAATGCTTCGGCCTTTTTTACGGTTTTCAGCACAGGGGTTTCGCCGTGCTCGTTTTTGTATACGCCGACCCCCAAGTTGATCTTCGTTTCACGAGGATCCGCTTTAAATTCTTCAGTCAGTCCTAAAATGGGATCGGCGGGAGCGGCAGAAATTTTCTCAAACATTGGTGTCGTCCATGGTTAATGATGAATTAAACTCAGGCTGGGATCGTTATACCACTTGTTTTCTTGGATAGAAACCGCCCAGCCATGCCTAGAGATACCAAGCGTAACAATAGGCAAGAAAAAGGCTGCGTACTCGCAGCCTTTGAATGGTCTTTTACTTAGAAGCTCGCATTACGTGGCGAACGAGGGAATGGGATCACGTCGCGGATGTTGCTCATACCGGTAACGTAAGATACCAAACGCTCAAATCCGAGGCCGTAGCCGGCGTGAGGCACAGTGCCGTAACGGCGCAAGTCGCGATACCACCAGAAATCTTCTTTCTCGAGGCCCATTTCTTCAAGGCGTTGATCCAGCACGTCAAGACGCTCTTCACGCTGTGAACCACCGATAATCTCACCAATGCCAGGCGCTAATACGTCCATTGCAGCAACGGTTTTGCCATCATCGTTCATACGCATGTAGAAGGCTTTAATATCTTTTGGATAGTTCTTCACCACAACAGGCGCTTTGAAGTGCTCCTCTGCCAGATAGCGCTCATGTTCTGAGGCGAGATCAATACCCCATTCGACAGGGAACTCGAACGTCTTACCGCAGTTTTGCAAGATAGTGATCGCGTCTGTGTAGTCAACTTGGGCAAAATCAGCTTCAACAAATTTCTCAAGGCRCGTGATCACCTCTTTATTGATTCGCTGCTCGAAGAACTGCATGTCGTCACGGCGCTCATCCAAAACAGCCTTGAAGACATATTTCAGCATGGCTTCTGCTAGCGCTGCAGCATCATCAAGATCGGCGAAGGCCACTTCAGGCTCTACCATCCAAAACTCAGCCAAGTGACGGCTGGTGTTAGAGTTTTCAGCGCGGAAGGTGGGGCCAAAGGTATACACTTTGCTCAGCGCACAGGCATAGGTTTCAGCGTTTAACTGACCGGATACGGTCAAGAAAGCCTCTTTGCCGAAAAAGTCTTGGTCGAAGTCGACATCGCCTTGCTCTGTTTTTGGCACGTTGGCCATATCCAGCGTCGATACGCGGAACATTTCACCGGCGCCCTCACAGTCTGATGCGGTGATCAGCGGGGCAGACATCCAGTAGTAGCCTTGCTCGTGGAAGAAACGATGAATGGCTTGAGAAAGGGTATGACGAACACGAGCTACCGCACCAATCACGTTAGAGCGAGGGCGTAAATGGGCCACTTCGCGCAGGTACTCAATCGAGTGACGCGTCTTGGCCATCGGATAAGTGTCTGGATCGTCAACCCAACCGACTACCTTCACGGCAGTGGCTTGAAGCTCATACGCTTGACCTTTCCCTGGTGATTCCACCACATTACCGGTCACTTCAACAGAACAGCCTGCAGTTAAACGCAGAACGTCTTGCTGATAATTCTCCAGCTCATTGGGGACCACGGCCTGAATAGGGTCGAAACAAGAGCCATCATAAATGGCGAGGAAAGAAATACCGGCTTTGGAATCTCGGCGAGACCGAACCCAACCGCGAACAGTCACTTCAGTGTCGACTGCCGCCTTGCCGCGCAGGACGTCTACTACAGGCGCGTATGTCATAATTCGCTTCTATCTCCGTTTAGGGCAACTCGGTGGTCAATGCCACCGAGAAAGTGGATTTGCAAGTTAGACTAGCAAGTTTACCTGTATCTTGTGTAGCTTCAAGGCTTGAGGCGGTCTGAAAGTTGAAATTGTCCAATTAATCCTTCTAACTGTTCAACCAGTTGTTCGAGATTTGCACTGATTGCTTTCACTTCATTCGCATTATTGGCGGTATCGTTAGCGTGATTTTGAATACGCCCAACTTGCTCGAGCAAGGCGTCGGTCATTTGTGCTTGATGTTGGCTTTGTTGGCTAATGTCATCGGTATTATTGTTCACTGTGGTCACTTGCTCAGCAATATCAGCCAAGGCGTCAGAGAGCTGCATCACCGTCTCGGCACGTTGATTCGCACTTTCTGTGGTGGCCTCGACCGCTTGGGCGGATGCTTCACTGCCTGAACACAAGTTTTCAATAATGGTTTGGATTTCCCCGGTTGCATCATGGCTACGGCTGGCCAAGTTACGTACTTCTTCAGCGACCACGGCGAAGCCACGGCCTTGTTCACCAGCGCGAGCGGCTTCTATCGCTGCATTCAGCGCGAGTAAGTTGGTCTGCTCAGCGATTTCGCGGATCACGCCCAAAATGGTTGTCACTTGTTGGCTTTGCTGGTTTACATCCAAAATCTGGCTGCGTACTTGACCAATATCATCCATCAGTTTACGGATATCATTGGCGGCGACGTTGGCCAGTTCACTACCTTGATTCGCGCTTGTGGCGGCAGATTCGCTCAATTGTGCGGCCTCGCTCGTACGGCTTTGAATGTCGTGTTGATGCTGCTGAACATCATTGATGGCCGTAGACATATCATTGGTTTCATGACGTTGACTATCGGCGAGTTGGTCGGTATGCCCAGAGACGCGAATGAGGTTTAACGCTTCAGACGACAGCGTCTCTGAGGTACGTTGCACTTGTTGTAAGCTAGCAGAAAAATTATCGAGTAATTGATCACAGCTATTACATAGCTCGCCAATCTCGTCATTCCGTGTGTCATTCAAGCGCTCAGCCAAGTTTTTGTCGCGACTGGTTCGCTTCATAAAGGCCGATACGTGTTTGAGGGGGGATACCACCCAACGACGGATCACTGTCAGTGAGATCAGAAAGCCCAACACAGCGATACTGCCCATGATCCCAGCAGTGATCAGCATTTCTTTATCAATGGTGCCATAGAGCGGCTGTAAGTCATATTCGAGTCGAATAACGCCCAGCACAGTGCCTTCTTCCGCAACATGGCATTGTAGGCAATTGGTCCCGCGATAATCACTGCTGGCTTTCATTGGCAGTGCCACAACCAACCTCTTGCCGGATTCAGAGTCAAAGGTTTCGACAATGGTCTCGCCATCAAGCGCACGTTGGTCGATATTATCTTTTGGGGCTTGTTCAGGGTTGCCTGGACCGAAAAAGCGGGTGATCGCTTCTGCCCGAATAACACGTGCCTCTTCAATACCCTTGTGGGAAAGCATTTTGTCGCGCAGTGTATTGCGTTGGCTGATTGTGCCGGTCAGCATCAACATATTCAGACTATCGAAATAGTTGGATGCTTTATCGAGCGTTTGTTCACTGACTATCGAGGTCATCAGCGCTTTTTGCTGATGTGATTGATAGGCCAACGAGGTCACAAGCACCAGAGCGAAGACGAGAAAAAGCGAAAGGAGAAGTTTGCTCGCGAGAGTCATGCGCATGAGTCAACCGTTTGTTATTAAATTATATGTATGTCAATTGAATTCTGTCAGATCTATGTTAAACCGTGTCTCACCAGATGCCGCGATTCCCATATAAAATGTGTGATTTCATCGACGTAAATTGTCGCACCTTTGCGACGGGCAACGGTTTGCGTTGGCTATAATCGCGCTGATCTCAGGGATAGAGATTGTGTCGGTCAGGGAAGTTGAGTAGCATGCGCCATCTTGTTGTTGATGGGATTTGGCAGTATGACAACTGAACTGTTTAAAGAATTTACCTTTGAGGCCGCTCACCACTTACCGAATGTGCCAGAAGGACATAAGTGTGGGCGTTTGCACGGTCACTCGTTTATGGTGCGTTTGTATGTTGAAGGAGAGGTTGACCCACACACAGGCTGGGTGATCGACTTCGCTGACATCAAAGCCGCTTTCAAGCCTATCTATGATCGTCTTGACCACTACTATCTCAATGAGATTGAAGGGCTGGAAAACCCAACCAGCGAAGTGTTGGCGCGTTGGATTTGGCAACAGGTCAAGCCAAACCTGCCTTTATTAAGCAAGGTAATGGTGAAAGAAACCTGCACCGCAGGCTGCACTTACCGCGGTGAATAAATAAAAGCCGAGTGATAACACTCGGCTTTTTGATCGATATTCTTCATGTCGTGCGGTTGAACTCGCCCGCGAAGTATCGGCCGACACCCGAGTTTTTATCTATTTGCGCTAGGCAATATTTAAATATTTGTGCGTTTGTATCGACAAGCGCCAGCCGCGCGCAATACAGGTATCAATACATAGCTTGGTGGCACGAGACTTTTGACTGACAGGCTGTAGCGCAATGGTTGCCTTCGGTGAAGGTGGGCAGTCGCCAAGCAGCGCATCTAACTGTGCAATGTCTTTCTCGGTGCCCACAGGATGTTTGATTTCGTTCGCGCGCGCCATCGCACTGGCCAGTACCGGTAATTTGCCACGCATATTGATTTTAGGTGACACCGTGACCCAAGTCTGCGGACTGGCTTTGACCTCATATGTGCCACTGGTTTCAATTTGGCACTGACACCCAACCGCTTCTAGCGCCTCGGTTAAGGGCACCAAGTCGTATAGGCAAGGCTCCCCCCCAGTAATCACAATATGTTTAGCCTGATAGCGTTGGGTGATTTCTGTCGCAATATCTTTCGCACTCAGCCAACACCAAGCAGGCGAGTCTTCTGACTTATCGATAATAAATATTTTGTCTTGTTGATCGTTATCATCGGTTTCCCATGTTTGCTTGGTATCGCACCAAGCGCAGCCGACAGGGCAACCTTGCAAGCGGACAAAGACGGAGGGCACGCCAGTAAATGTGCCTTCTCCCTGAATAGTTTCAAATATTTCGTTTACTCGGTACATCATGCTTTCTGGCGGTTCGATTCGACGGCGCATTATGCCAATTTATCCTCCGCAGATCTTGCTTTTTCACGATTGATTGGATTTTTACCATAGTTACTAAATCGTATGGTTTCGTGAGGCTAAACGCGATTTTCACACCTGAAAGTGATAGATATCACGCGGCGACCTTATTGTGCTTCACAA
The DNA here is from genome assembly GCF_001996085.1 of Salinivibrio sp. PR5. NCBI lineage: Bacteria > Pseudomonadati > Pseudomonadota > Gammaproteobacteria > Vibrionales > Vibrionaceae > Salinivibrio > Salinivibrio sp. PR5. The sequence goes on along the minus strand of NZ_MUFK01000037.1, from coordinate 27,917 downwards.
TTAGTTCGCAAAGTAAAAAAATTCAATTATACGCATCATCATGAATAGGATCGCCAGATCCCAGCAGTAATAGGACAGGGCATGATTATTGGGCAGCCGGGGCATATTGATCATATCAAGCGCAAAAATGCCGGCACAGTTTACAACTTGATCGACCGCTTTGGGCCTATCTCGCGCATCGAGCTTTCCAAACGCAGCCAGCTGGCACCTGCCAGTATTACTAAAATTGTCCGTGAGCTAATGGACGCACACCTTGTCAAAGAAACACAAATTCAAGAAACCAGTATGCGTGGTCGACCCGCCGTTGGGTTGATGCTGGACAATGACGGGTGGCAATTCTTATCGATGCGTTTAGGGCGCGGTTACCTCACGATGGCTTTGCACTCGTTAAGCAGTGACATTCTGGTACAAGAACGCCATGAGTTGGCGGTGATGCCTCAAGAGGCCTTGCTAGCGACCGTTGTCGAGTACGTTAAAGCCTTCTTTTCGCGTCATCATGACGTGGTGGATCGCGTGACAAGCATCGCGGTGTCGTTGCCGGGTTTAGTGAATAGTGCGCAAGGAACGGTCATTCAAATGCCGCACTTTGAGGTTAGCCATATGCCATTGGGACCCGTCCTGCATCGAGAAACAGGATTACCGGTTTTTGTGGGTAATGATACCCGCTCGTGGGCGCTGGCTGAAAAGTTATTTGGTAACGCGAAAGAATCAGATAGCGCGGTGCTGATTGCCGTTCACAATGGCGTTGGGGCTGGGATTATCCTAGAAGGAAAAGTACTCCAAGGGCGCGTGGGGAATGTGGGTGAGCTGGGTCATATTCAAGTGAAGCCATTTGGTAAGCGATGCTTTTGTGGCAATTATGGCTGCTTAGAAACCGTGGCAAGTTTAGCCGCGGTCATTGAGCAGGTAGAAACCTTGCTCGCAGAGGGGCACCCTAGTCAATTGCGCGGTAAAACCCTCACCATTGACGCGATTTGTGATGCCGCCGTCGCCGGTGATGCGTTGGCGCAACGCGTGATTACAGAGCTTGGCCATCACCTAGGAACGGCGATCGCCATCGTGGTGAATTTATTTAATCCGGAAAAAATATTATTTGGCGGCGAGTTTAACCGGGCGAAATCGGTGCTCTATCCAGCAATCATGGAATGCTTAAAGACGCAAACCATCCCTTTATACAGCCAAAACTTAGTGCTAGAAGAAAGTTATTTCTACACGCAAGCGACCATGCCGGGCGCTGCGATGGTGAAACAAGCCATGTACGACGGCAAACTACTCATGAAGGTACTGGAAGGCTAGTAACGAGCGCATAAACGAAAAAAGCAGGTGCCAAGCACCTGCTTTTTTGTATCAAACCTGAATGGGAGCGCTATCCGCCTTTTGCCGATAAAACGCCCTTTATCGGCTTATCCGTTTTTACGCTCTTCACCCATACAGGCTGCGGCGGTAAAGACTACGTCTGTTGAGCTGTTAAGCCCCGTTTCTGCTGAATCTTGCAACACACCAATGGTAAAGCCAACACCGACCACTTCCATGGCAATTTCGTGTGGGATACCAAACAAGTTACACGCCAGTGGGATCAGCAAGAGTGAGCCGCCAGCAACGCCTGATGCACCGCACGCAGACACTGCGGCAACAATGCTAAGCAGAATTGCAGTGGCAATATCCACTTCAATCCCTAAGGTATGTACCGCGGCGAGTGTAAGAACCGTGATGGTGATTGCCGCGCCACCCATGTTGATCGTTGCCCCGAGTGGAATCGAGACAGAGTAAGTATCTTCATCAAGCTTGAGCTTACGGCACAGCTGCATATTCACAGGGATATTCGCGGCTGAGCTGCGGGTAAAGAAGGCGGTAAGGCCACTTTCACGCAGGCAGCGGAAAACCAGTGGATACGGATTTTGGCGCGTTTTATAAAACACGATCAGTGGATTAACGATCAACGCAATCGTTGCCATACTGCCAAGGAGCACACCAAGCAAATGAATGTAGCCAAGCAGCGCATCAAAACCACTTTGTGCCAAGGTGTTGGCGACAAGGCCAAAAATACCGATGGGCGCAAAACGGATCACGAAGCGCACAATCATAGACACGCCTTCAGACACGTCAGAGAAGACGCGTTTGGTCTCGCTTGATGCATGGTGTAAGGCAATGCCCAAACCAATCGCCCACGCGAGAATACCGATATAGTTGCCGGACATCAGAGCGTTGACTGGGTTATCGACAATATTAAACAGCAAGGTGTTTAATACTTGGGTAATGCCTTCCGGTGGCGCGACAGCTGCATCGGTTGCGGCAAACTGTAAGGTCGTCGGAAACAAAAAGCTCATGGTAACCGCGGTCAAGGATGCCGCCAGCGTGCCGAGCAGGTAGAGGAAAATAATAGGGCGCATATTGGCGCGCTGACCTTTCTTTTGGTTAGCGATAGAGGCAGCAACCAAAACGAAGACCAAAATGGGTGCAACTGCTTTCAGTGCGCTAACAAAAAGCTTACCAAGTAAACCTGCTGTGCTCGCCAACTCAGGCGACAGATAGGCGAGTACGCCCCCGGCAAGAATACCTATAACGATTTGAAGTACCAACGAGTGACCTCGGCTGATACTGGCGAGTTGTGTTTGACTCATGTGTGTCTCACTTCACTGTGTTTTTTATCAATGGCTGTTAATGAATCGTTAGAAGTGGGGAATTAAACCAGTTTGATTCACCCTATGTAAAGTGAAAATTGATACTTTGCACTAGTTAGGTGGGATTCTGTCAGTCAGTTGGCATTAAATGAAAGTTTCTTTAGTGTAATTATTCTGTTATCACGGCGCTAGATGTGAGGAAATCGTTTTAATGCGCCGAGCATTTGTACGCATTTATTGTCTTGAACAGCATAAAAAAAGGCGGCTTTCGCCGCCAAAGATAGGATAACAACTAGCACAAGGATTTTTAGTAAATCGCATGACCCACGGTATTAAGTAGCTTACTCACACCCTTAGTAAAGTGCAGTGGCGCATTCGCGACCGTGTAGCACAGGCACCCGTCTTTGGTGGAGGGGGTGTGATGATGTCGACTATCCAACAAAATAAAGTCACCCGGCGAGTATTGCCCGCTTTCATCTTCAAAGGTGCCATCGAGTAACAGCGTCAGCTCATAGCCTTTGTGTGTATGGGCTGGAACCGAGCCGCCTTCGTCGATATGTAAGAAGCTCGCACGTGTGGCGCCTTCTTCAAGATTCAGCCTTGCGCGTTGCACCTTGCCGAATGATAACCAATTCGAATCACTAAAACGCTGCAGTGCGCGTGGTAGTGTGTAGGTTTTGTCTCCAACCCGAATCTCGTTAGAGCGAGCGACTTGAATGCGTGATGCCTCGTCTTGTTCAGGTGCGTCGAAAATCGCACTCATCATGTCCGCTTCTAGATCATCGTCCCAAGGCAGAGTGCCTGCCGCGAACTCGTGCTCGGTCTCAGCCTCTTCAAACGCAGCTAATGCTAGCGCTTCTTCTTTCGCACTCACATGCTCACGGCATTGTTGACATAATTCAACGTGTGCAGAGAGAGCAATCGCCATGGATGTCGGTAATTGGCCGGCTGCAAAGGCATCCAGCAGTTCGGAAGAAGGATGATATTTAATCATTGTTGACCTCCAGATGATTGCGCAGCTTCTCGAGCCCGAGTCGCAAACGCGACTTCACGGTCCCTAATGGAACATTAAGTTGGTCCGATAGCTCTTGGTGGGTGAGTTGCTTTAAGTACACACCACGCACCACCTGTTGTTGTACTTCAGGTAATTCATCAATGAAGGATAATAATTCCTGATCCATCATGTGCTGAGCACCTGAGTCGGTTTCATTGTCTTGTTGGCCGGATTCCAGTATCGGCCAAATCTCGTCGCTAAAATTGTCTTCGCGGTTCGATTGCACCTTGCGGAGCATATCGAAACTAATGTTACGCATGATGGTAAACACCCAGGTCGTTGCCGCCCCTTTCTCAGCGTTGTAAAGATGGGCTTTTCGCCACACTACCAACATGGTCTCTTGGACAAGCTCCATTGCCTGTCCGTCTGCGCGCAGATGTTTGGTCCCATAAGATCGGATCTTCGGGCCAAAAAAGCGAAACAAACGCTCAAAAGCGACACGATCTCGCTGTTCCGCAACGCGTAATAATAGCTCCGCCAACTCTTCCTTCGTCACGTCAGTCATTGTGGTACGTGTATTCCGTCTCGAGGTTGAAGCTTCAGTATACATGGTTTGAGGCGCAGTCATAGTTGAGTCCTATCTGTCAGTGCCGTCCATCTGACATCCCAATACGCACCACAAATCATTTGGATCACTCGACGTGTTCTTCAAGCAGTTGGTGAATGAATTGCTTGGCCTCATCGGCGGAGTCTTGTGCGATAAACCATTGTTTCTGCGCACTCGTGAGGGGAAGAATCTCTAACCAACGCTGACACGCCCAGGTGACATCCTCGAAATGAGGCTGTTGATACTGCTCGGCGTGATCAGGATGAGCAGCAAATATGTGCTTGAGGCTGGTGGCAATGCGCGCTTGCACCTCATCGTCCGTATTATCGACATAATCATCGTGTGGCCAATCATGCAGGGTACGTATATCACCCAACCACAATTTGTCGGGCGCTTGTTCGGTTGACATAATTTCCACCCGTTGTCGGCCCGCAATGGTTATGCCCAGCAATCCATCGGGAAGCGTCTCGAAATCAACGATATCGACCAAAGTACCGTATTTATAAAGCCGCTGACCTTGCATCATTGCAAGGACAAACCCTTCTCCGTTGGCGGTACATTCGCGCACCAACCGTAAATAGCGGGGTTCAAAAATACGTAGTTTTGCTCTGCCACCCGGTAACAAAAATAGGGGCAAAGGAAACAGCTTGGTCATATCCGCGCCTCCTGATAATTAATTGAACATGCTGACTAATACGCGCCCTTAGCGACAAGCGATCAAGCTTCCAGAGAATCGCATAAACAATGATTGACATCTTTTTCTTATTTGGCAGTATAGATGTCTAAATGGCTTTTCGGAAAGGATTACCGATTGATGAAATCTCTACGTGCTTCTTTTATTCTCACTCTTGGACTGACGCTTACGCTGATTGGCTGCTCAGAACCAAAGGATAAGGTGATCAAAGTTGGCGCCACAGTGGGGCCGCATGCCCAAGTCGTTGAAGCGGTTGCCAAGCAAGCAAAAGCCGAGGGCATTGCGGTCGAGGTGGTCGAATTTTCTGACTATATTTCCCCCAATGCTGGCTTGGCGGATGGTAGCTTAGATCTCAACAGTTACCAACATCAGCCGTTTTTGGATAACTACAACCAAAACAACGGTAGCCAGTTGGTATCGATGGGACGTTCCATTTTGATGCGGATGGGGATCTACTCTGATCGCGTTGAGCATGTTGATGCGCTGCCGAATGGCGCACAAATTGCGATCCCCAACGATCCTACCAACGCGGGGCGCGCATTGTTATTGCTGCAAGAGGCGGGGTTAATTACCTTAGCCGACAGTGTCGGCTTTAAAGCTACCTTGCAAGATATCATCGCCAATCCTAAACAACTCGAATTTGTTGAGGTTGAGGCGGCACAACTGCCACGCAGCTTACAGGATGTCGATGCGGCGGCGATCACCATGAACTATGTGATGTCATCGGGATTAAGCCCGAGTGAACAAGGTATTTTCTTGGAGTCGAAAGATGCTCCCTTAGCGGTGATGGTTGTGGCCGCCCGCGAAGAAGATAAAGACAACCCCGACCTACAACGTTTGGTGGCGCTATTTCAGTCCCAACAAACCCGAGACTTCCTTGAAAAGACGTTTAAAGGCACGATTGAACCCGCTTTTTAAATGCGCGTCGCGCTTAATAGTTAAGATGCCCGATTCGTTAGACCGTATCGGGCTTTTGGGTTCCATCTCATGCCTTTAATTTGCGCCATGTTGCCAATCTTGCTGACGTGCGATCTTCGTCGTTAGCCGCGCTTTCCTCCATCCAACCTAACGTGAGCGAATTTTAAATTTTTGTTACCACTCAGTTGCTTATTGCGTTACTATGCCAATCAAAGTGTGATGTATGCCGCGTACTGGCTTGACACTTACCTTTCTTCTCTCGACGCAAATGCACAGGAAATTGGATGCAATCGGCTACTCGTCCATTTAATTGGTCGCCCGTATTGCTGGCATGCTTAACCGTCAGCATTGGGCAGTTCAGTATGGGATTGGTGTTCCCGTCTTTGCCGTGGATAGCCCGAGACTTTAACCTCAGTATGGATGATGTCCAACTGCTGATCTCTGCTTATCTACTCGGTTTTGGGCCATCACAGTTTATCTATGGACCTATCTCGGATGCGCTTGGCCGCCGCCGGGTGTTATTAGCCGGCGTGTTACTTTCTTTAATCGGCTTAACCGTGATGGTGAGCTTTAGTGCTAGTTTCACCGGTTTGGTGATTGGCCGCTGCATTCAAGGCATGGGCACCGGTTGCTGTGCGGTGCTCTCACGTGCCTTTACCCGTGACTCGTATTCGGGGGATCAGCTTCCTCAAGCCATGTCATATCTGATAATGGTCGCCTCATTTACGCCTATTATGGCCCCTGTGATTGGTGGCTTTGTTAACCATAACTTAGGCTGGCTGGCGATCTTTATTTTGCTGATGGTGTACACCAGCTTGGTGTGGTGCGTGCTGTTTTTCCAGTTCAAGGAAAGCATGCACGCTCGTTCGCCGTTGCCTAATGTGAAGGTGATCCTCGGTCGCTATGGCGCATTGCTAAAAACACCGTATTTTCTTTATTTCGCCAGTATTAGCTGGGTGAATTTTACCTTGGTGATCACCACGGTGTCGCTGATGCCATTTTTAATGCAAGAGCGCATCGGTATGACCTCGGATCAATATGCGCTGTGGGCGCTTATTCCGACATGTGGCTTATTGCTGGGTAGTGCGCTGGTTTCGCGCATTCGGCCGCGTTTGGGTACTAAGCGTATGCTGTTGATGGCACCCGTGATGCAGCTCATCTCTGCGGTCTGGTTATGGTTCACTCCGATGGATCCTTTATTGCTGATGATAGGACAGTTCTTTATGGTGTTTGGTAACGGGATTGCGCTGCCGTGCGCCCAGTCGCAGGTGATGCAACCTTACTCTAACCAAGCTGGCACCGTCGCTGCGCTCTCCGGTGGTGGACAGATGATTATTTCTGCGTTGATGAGTATGGCGCTATTGAGCTTGGGCGTTAGCGAAGCATGGCACCTTGGTGTGGTAGTGGGTTTGTGCGCGCTGCTTTCTGTTCATAATATCTTTCGCGGGTTTGCGGCCCCGAAAGTTAACGTCGCCAGTACCCCGAGTGAGGCATCATGACAAATACACGGTTCGAAAAAGGCCTGTTTCCGCTGACAACTCCACGCCTGAGCATGCGGCCAATGATCAAAGCGGACTGGCCGTTGTTCCACCGCCTACACACAGACAATGCCGTCATTGCACAATGTTTTGATCCTATGCCACTGGATGAGATTGAAACCCGATTTGAGCAACGGCTTACGCCGTGGTCCCCTGACGCTAAGCACTGGTTGTGTTTGGTAATCGTAGAGACGGCGACGCAAACGCCAATCGGCGTCACCGGCTTTTTGCTTGAGCAGGATGTCGCGGAAGTCGGCTATTTACTGTTGCCGCCTTATCATGGACGTGGTTATGGGACTGAGTCTTTGCAGGCTGTCACCGATTTTGCCATCCATCATGGTGGTGCGCGAACCATCAATGCGACAGTGACCGCGGGTAACCTTGCCTCTGCGCGCGTGTTAGAAAAGGTAGGGTTTCAACTTAGCCGTATAGACCCTGATGCCTTTGCAATTGGCGGTGTTTGTTACGACGACTGGATCTACACCTATACCGCAGCATGATTTACATGTTTCCCCAGACCACTGATTTTGTTTTTGTTCGTTGACCTCAAGCTATCTTGAGGTTTTATCCTTGCCTTCGATGTTTAGCTTTCCAAGCTCAGTTTTCGATAGCACGGATAAAGGGAATGAATGATGACAACAATCGAACACGTCAATATTACTGTGGTGGACATGGAGGCGGCGTTAGCGTTTTTGGCGGTGGCTGTCCCCGATTTTAAAGTTCGCCAAGATGCCCAGTCGCCAAAAGGATATCGTTGGGTGCATGTGGGCAATGAGCACTGCTACTTTGCACTGCAAGAGCCCAACCCAAGTTCAGAGCCCAGCATACAGCCACGTAGTACCTATAAATCTCAAGGCGTGAACCATATTGGCCTGATCATTGATGACATCGATACTATCCGCGAACGCTTGCTTGAAAAAGGGTATCAACCAAATGGGGCCATGGCGCACGAGACTCACCGCAAGCGGATGTACTTCTATGATAAAGCCGGTTTTGAGTGGGAATTGGTCGCTTACTCATCCGACAAACCGGAAGAAAGGTACCTCTACGAGTAACGCACAAAGCCGCACTGCTCGCTTTCCCAAAGAGAAAAACACCGCCCATCATCAACGGGGCGGTGTGTGCGTCATCGACTCTCTACTCACCAAAAAACTGCTTAATTGCGGTGATCATGCCTTGAGTGAGTTGGTGGAGTTGGTCGTCGCGGATGCAATAGGGTGGCATCACATAAACCAGTTTTCCGAAGGGGCGAACCCAAATGCCTTGGGCGGTCATTAAAGGCTGAATATCGGCCAGATTCACCGGGTCGGTCAACTCTATCACGCCAATTGCGCCAAGCACACGCACGTCCGCCACACACTCGAGGGCGCGAGCAGGCGCTAAGCCGGTTTTTAGCTGCTTCTCGATGTGCGCGACGGTCTGCGGCCAGTCACTTTCCAGCAAGGTATCAATGCTGGCGCAGGCCACGGCACAGGCGAGTGGATTGCCCATAAAGGTGGGGCCGTGCATAAAACAGCCTGCGTCACCGCTACAGACCGTATCGGCCACATGGCGGGTGGTTAGCGTGGCGGCCAAGGTCATGTAGCCGCCGGTCAGTGCCTTGCCGACGCAGAGTATATCTGGGCTGATCCCCGCGTGGTCGCAGGCAAATAGTTTTCCTGTTCGGCCAAAGCCAGTCGCGATTTCATCCACAATCAGCAGCACATCAAATTCATCGCACAGAGCGCGCACTTGACGCAGGTATTCGGGATGATAAAAGCGCATACCGCCTGCGCCTTGCACGATGGGCTCTAAGATCACGGCAGCGAGTTGGTCGTGATGCGTGGCGAGTGCTTCGCGCATAGGCTGTATGTCGCTAGGATCCCACTCACCGTCAAAGCGGCTTTGTGGCGACGGCACAAAATGATGCTGGGGAAGAAACCCTTTGTAGAGTTTGTGCATCGAATTATCAGGATCTGTCACCGACATGGCGGCGAACGTGTCGCCATGATAGCCATGACGCAAGGTCAAAAACTGTGCGCGAGATTCGCCGCGTCCCTGCCAATATTGCATCGCCATTTTAAGCGCGACTTCTACTGACACAGATCCTGAATCGGCCAAAAACACTTGCGTGAGCGGGGCGGGTGAATGCGCGACCAAGCGCTCACAAAGCGATACCGCAGGCTGGTGGGTGAGACCGCCAAACATCACATGCGACATCTTATCAATTTGCTGATGCGCCGCAGCGTTTAAAGCCGGGTGGTTGTAGCCGTGAATCGCTGCCCACCATGATGACATGCCATCAATTAGAACAGTACCATCTTCAAGGTGGAGCTCGGCGCCGCTTGCGTGTGAGACGGGCAAGCAAGGCAAAGGGTCGAGCGTTGAGGTGTAGGGATGCCAGATATGCTCGCGGTCAAAATGGGTGTTTATGTTCATAAATTAACCAGATGTAAACCAGTGTGATTTTGTTGTGTTGACAGGTTAACGTCTGTGGGTAGACTAGCCAAGCATTAAAACGACAACAACGGGGAAAACCGCGTGGAAATAAGACACAACTGGACCGCACAGGAAGTGCAAGCATTGTTCGATAAACCCTTTATGGATTTGCTGTTTGAAGCGCAGCAAGTGCATCGTGAATACCATCCTGCCAACCAAGTGCAAGTCAGCACACTGTTATCGATCAAAACCGGCGCTTGTCCAGAAGATTGCAAATATTGTCCGCAAAGTGCGCGGTATCGCACCGATGTTGAGAAAGAGCGCTTAATGGAAGTGGAACGCGTGCTCGAAGCGGCGGAGAAAGCCAAAGCCTCAGGCGCGACGCGCTTTTGCATGGGTGCGGCGTGGAAAAACCCCAAGCAACGCGATATGCCGTATTTGCTCGATATGATCCAAGGCGTGAAAGGATTAGGGTTGGAAACCTGTATGACTCTGGGCATGTTGGATGCGGAGCAAGCCAAGACCTTGTCCGAGGCGGGTTTGGATTATTACAACCACAATCTCGATACCTCACCTGAGTTTTACGGTAATATTATTACCACGCGGACGTATCAAGAACGCCTCGATACCTTATCCAACGTGCGAGACGCGGGAATGAAGGTGTGTTCCGGCGGCATTATTGGGCTGGGTGAAAGTGCTCGCGATCGCGCGGGTTTGCTGGTTGAACTCGCCAATATGCCGGCTCACCCAGAAAGCGTGCCGATTAACATGCTGGTCAAAGTAAAAGGCACACCGCTTGAGAACGTCGATGACGTCGACCCGTTCGATTTTGTCCGCATTATCGCGGTGGCGCGGATCATGATGCCCAAATCGGCAGTGCGGCTGTCTGCCGGGCGCGAAGACATGAACGAGCAAATGCAAACCTTGTGCTTTATGGCTGGCGCGAACTCGATCTTCTACGGCTGCAAGCTGTTGACCACACCAAACCCTGACGAAGATGCGGATATGCAGCTATTTAAAAAGCTGGGTATTAATCGCGAAGCGGTCAGCCAAAAGCCCGATCAAGTCGCTGAGCACGACTTACTTGAGCAAGTGGCCGAGCGAGTCGCAGCGCGCCCGCAAGAGGGCGATTTGTTCTACGACGCCAGTGTCTAAGTCCCCATGACTGACACAACATCAGCGCTGACCCGTCGTTACCAAGGCGAGCTGGCCGCACGCCAGCAACAAGGCTTATGGCGGCAAAGTGGTGACAATACCGTCGCCGAGTCATGGCGCAACTTTGCGGGGAATGATTACTTGGGCCTTGCGCAAGACCCGCGACTGGTGAAAAGGGCGCAGCAGCACCTTGAACGCTGGGGGGTGGGTGCAACGGCCTCGCCGGTGGTATCCGGTTTTACCGCGGCGCATCAATCCCTTTGTGATCAGCTGTGTGACTGGCTCGGTTACCCGCAAGCGATACTGTTTAACAGTGGTTTTGCCGCCAACCAAGCCTTGCTCTTTACGCTGTTAGGTAAAGACGATGTCTTGTTTCAAGACAAACTCAACCATGCCTCCTTGATTGAGGCGGGTTTATTGAGCCCTGCCACACAGCGCCGTTTTCGTCATAACGACATGGCACACCTTCGCCAACTGCTCGCAAAGCAAATCCAGCCTTCCGCATCGCTGATTGTCTCGGAAGGGGTATTCAGCATGGATGGTGATGTGTCGCCAACCGAAAGCCTTGCCGCGATTGCCAACCAATCGGGGGCGCTCTGGGCACTGGATGATGCGCATGGGATTGGTGTGTTGGGGCTAGAAGGCGAGGGCAGTATCAGTCGTGGCGCACGGCCGGATATATTAGTCGTCACGTTTGGAAAAGCCTTGGGCGTCGCCGGCGCGGCAGTGCTGGCTTCTCCCACCATCATTGATTATTTGCGCCAGTTTGCTCGCCATTATGTGTACTCGACGGCCATGCCACCTGCGCAAGCGGCACTCATCGAGGATGCGATTAGGTTGGCACGAACAGAGCACTGGCGGCGAGAAACACTCAGCGCTCATGCCGAACAGTTAATGCAAGGGCTCCACGACTGGTTAGAGACGACGTCTGCTTGCGAACCGGACGTTGGTAATAGGCAGCCCTTCCCGCAACTGCTCGCGACGCCTAGCCCGATCAAGCCGCTGATTATCGGCGATTTGGCAGCGTTACAGCAGATAAATCAGGCTTTGATGAAGGCGCATATTCGAGTAGGAGCGATTCGCCCTCCGACTGTCCCCGCTAACACTGCGCGCCTGCGGATCAGCCTGTCTGCACAGCATCAAAAGACAGATATCACCGCACTGATCGAGGCGCTTAAGCCGGTATTAGCGAGCGACAAAGCGTGTGGGGTGACAGCATGACCGTCGCCGATAAACAAGCGATTGCCCGCGCGTTTGGCCGCGCCGCGCCCCATTATGATGACAGTGCTACGCTGCAGCGCCGTGTCGGCCATCGGTTAATGGCATTGGCTGAGTCAGAGCGGAAAGCTATCCATCTCGGTACCGTCTTAGATGTCGGCTGTGGCACCGGCTATTTCACCCAGCAGTGGATGACTCACGCTAGGACAGTGATTGGACTGGATCTCAGCGCCCCCATGCTTGCGACGGCAAAAGCGCGTTGTGGTGATGCCATGCTAGGCGTACAAGCTGATGCGGAGCATTTGCCGCTGGCTGATAATAGTGTCGATCTGGCATTTAGCTCGTTAGCATTGCAATGGTGTGACGATTTGCACGTGCCATTGGCGGAGCTGAGTCGGGTCGTTAAACCCGGCGGGAAAATCCTTGTCTCGACACTGCTCACAGGATCACTGTGTGAACTCGACAGCGCGTGGCAACAAGCGTGCGGCACGTCACGAGTGAACCGCTTTATCCCCTTCTCGGAGTTACAACAGGCAACCCAACGCGCCGGGTTGACACATGCAACCGTGTTGCAAGAGAGCGAACAGCTCACCTTTGCTAATGCCCATGCGGTAATGAAAAGCTTAAAAGGCATTGGCGCGACATATCGCCCGCAAGGGGCGGGGCAGCAAGGGCTGGCGACAAGAGCGCAGTTTAGTGCGGTAGAAAAGGCGTATCAGCGTTTTGCACTTGCCGCCAACACCTTACCGGCGACCTATCAAATTGGCTACATAGTGATTAACCACCATGCATGACAGTTACTTTATTACCGGCACCGACACCGAAGTGGGGAAAACCTATACCACGGCGGCGCTGTTGCACGCTTTTATCAAACAAGGTTATCAAGCGGTGGGCTATAAACCTGTCGCTGCTGGTGCTGATTTAGCGCCTGATCACCAACTAAATAGTGACGCTGTCACTTTACAGCACGCCAGTGCGATCGCATTGCCGTATGCCGCTATCAATCCAGTGTTGTTAGAAACGCCGTGCTCGCCGCACTGGGCGGCCGTGTTAGCCAACAAGCCTATCGATACCAAGATGCTAAGCGATGGGCTCGCGCATTTAAAACAGCAGGCCAGTCCGGTATTGGTAGAAGGGGCTGGAGGCTGGCAAGTGCCACTGAGTGAGACTGAAACGCTTGCCGATTGGGTGGTTGCCCATCAACTGCCAGTGATCATGGTGGTGGGAATAAAGCTTGGCTGTTTAAACCATGCTTTACTCACCGCAGAGGCCATACGTGCACGCGGGCTTACGTTAGCCGGATGGGTGGCAAACGCCGTGGATCCCAAGGCGCAGCACAGTGACGAAATGGTGCGCTATCTTGATGCGCATTTAGATGCGCCTTGTCTAGGGCACTTGCCGTTTGCTGCTGATGCGTCGCCAGCACAACGGGCGTCAACGCTGGATATCCGTGCGCTTTTAGCGCCTTAAACGGTGGGCGCATTGAGTCATGCCGGACACTAAAAAAGCCAGTGAAAACTGGCTTTTTGCTAATGTAGAGGCGGGCTTGTAACAGGAATGACTGACAACGACCGCTTATTTTTGATCGTCCAGTAATCCCATTAGACCTTGCTGGACTTCTGCAATTTGTCGTGCTGCACTGGCGTCATCCGATGCTAACCCAAGTTCTGAGCAGGCTTCGTCGAAGCTCATGCCGAGATGACAGCATAAGATGTCGATGGCGACACGGTAGTTTTCTTTTTCTGCCATGGTTTCACTCCATTGATAACGCGTTGTTTTGACGCGGCTCTTGATCAGGGCTTCACACTTTGTCTCGTCTCATTAACGCTTCATCGCGATGTAAACAATGAGTGAGAAAATGTTATCTAGTTTTAAACAGCTGCAGCCAAATTAGCGCCCTCTTAACGCAATTACAACTCGACTAAAGTCTATAGTAGCTTGGATTTGTCTAAAATGCTGGCTCTATGTGTTAGATTTGTTTTTAAGCTGCTGAATTGGTTGTGAAAATTTCTCAATCGGCCGAGCTCACATTTTATCTATATCAGATGGGAATAACGTGCCACACTAACTGGTCAGCGGAGTGATGCTGCTGTTTGTAGCGATGGGCGGATTCAATCATTTTATTCGTAACAAATTGCATCAAAGGATTGTTTTTATCTTGAATGCCCATACTATTTTTACCATTACAACAAGTAAGCGCTAAACACTGGGTTTAAGCGACGGAGACACACGATGAAACGCATAGGATTATTTCTTGCTACCAACCTCGCGGTACTGATCGTATTCAGCATTGTGCTGAACATCATCTACGCGGTTACAGGCATGCAGCCGGGCAGCTTGTCTGGGTTGCTGGTGCTGGCGGCTGTATTCGGTTTTGGCGGCTCAATTATCTCGTTGCTGATGTCAAAATCCATGGCACTTCGCTCAGTAGGGGCGCAAGTGATTGAGCATCCACGTAATGAAACCGAGCACTGGTTGATGAACACGGTCAGTCAACAGGCTCAGCGTGCTGGCATTGGCATGCCAACCGTGGCGATCTATAACTCGCCTGACATCAACGCCTTTGCGACGGGGGCGAAACGCAACGATTCTGTGGTGGCGGTATCAAGTGGCCTGCTGCAAAACATGACCCGTGATGAGGCCGAAGCCGTGCTGGCGCACGAAATCAGCCACATTGCCAATGGCGACATGGTCACCATGACCTTGATGCAAGGGGTGGTGAACACTTTCGTGATCTTTATTGCCCGCGTTATCGCCGGTGCGGTGAGCGGCATGAACAGTGATGAAGAAGGCGAAGGCGGCGGCAACTGGATGATGTACTTCCTGGTGTCGTCAGTGCTAGAAATCGTGTTTGGTATTTTGGCTAGCATTCTCACCATGTGGTTTAGCCGTCATCGCGAATTCCGCGCCGATGCAGGCTCAGCGCAGCTGGTAGGCAAGCAGAAAATGATTGCGGCGCTGGAGCGTTTAAAAGTCAGTCACGAGCCGAAACTGGAAGGCTCAATGATGGCATTTGGCATCAACGGTAAGAAAACGCTGAGTGAGTTGTTTATGACTCACCCACCGCTAGAAAAACGTATCGATGCCTTGCGTCGTGGCGACTATCTCTAACCGGATAGCGTTTACGCCGAATCACAGATTAAGCGGCCTGCGGGCCGCTTTTTGTTTGTGTGCGTCGCCACTTTATCCCCTCACTAGCGAGCACCGCACCGAATACAATCAACGCCATCGCCACCACGGTGAGCAGACTGACGGTTTCTGAGAACACAGGAATGGCGATCAGCGCCGCCACCACAGGCGTGAATGCGCCTATTGCGGCACTCATTTCTGCACCTAAGCGACGAATCGCAAATGCATAGCTGTAATTGGCAATGATCCCCACGCCCAAGCCTTGCGCCAGCACATGGTAGCCCAGCTCGCCCAAAGGCGCTTGGAGCAAGTTAAACGAGATCAGCCCGCTCATCGCGCCCACAGGCAGCAACAAGACGGCCGAAATCGCGAGTACCGCGCCGGCTTCTGCGGCATTCAATCCTGTCACACGTACGCCAATGGTAAACCACGCCCAGCTAACACTGGCCGCAAGCAAAATCAGATGGCCTTGGGTGACGCTCCACGGTGAGAAGAACAGCGAATGCCACAAAAACGCGCCAATGCCGATCACGATAAGCCCAATCCCTAATCGCCGTCCCACCGAGAGCGATTCACCATAAACGCCCCAAGCGATGGTAGAGACAAACAGTGGCAAGATCCCCGGAATTAACGAGGCGCCATCGGCAACAGGGGCTAACTGCATACCTGTGGCAGCGAGCAGATAGAACGGTAAACCGGCACCGAAGGCAATCGCAAACAGATAACGTTTGGGCACGGAGACAATATGACGGATCCGATGACGGCTCAGCCAACCAAATAGGAGAGCGGCGGGCAAAAAGCGCAGTAGGGCAACATCGCCACTGGTTAACACCGATTGGCTGGCCTGACGCAATGAGATAAACAGGCTCGCCCAAATGGTCACGGTGACAAGCATGGCGGCAAGGCCTAATACACGTTGAGAGGTGGCAGGCATGGTTGGTCACTTCCTTGTTCAACAATAGAGTTAGTGTGGCAGCGTCAAAGGAGGGATTGGTGGCAAATTAAAGAGTGATTTGCCATCATGTTAGCGTTTATCATCTTTAACTATCATTTTGTTGTTGAAAATCACTAAGGAAGCGATTTGGACAGTAAAGACAAAGCCATTCTGGCGCTGTTGCAAGACGATGCGCGGCGTACCACCGCGGAAATCGCTGATGCGGTTGGGCTGTCGTTTTCACCGTGTGCAAGACGAATCAAAAAGCTGGAAGCCGATGGGGTGATAGCGTCCTATCAGGTCACCCTAAATCGCCAGCGGATTGGGCTAAACATGACCTTTTTCGTTAACGTGAGTTTGAGTAATCACCGAGAAGAGGCGATTGTCACCTTTGAAAACGCGCTGGTGGAAATGGATGAAGTGATCAACGGCCACGTCATTTCTGGCACCTATGACTATTTACTGGAAGTGGTGACGCGCGATTTACCGCACTATGAAGCCTTTATGCGCCAGTTACAGACCTTGGCGATGGTCAAAGACATCAATACCAATGTGGCGATCCGCGCGGTCAAACAAGGCGCGGCGCTAAAAGTGTAGCGCCGCGTGATCATCATGAAAGAATGGTTAGCGAATAGCGATTAGCTAAGGTGCTGGTTCAACCAGTCACTAAAGGCATTTTGAGGCAGGGCGCCGTTCATCATGTCAACGCGCTCGCCGTTTTTAAACACCATTAGCGTCGGAATGCTGCGAATACGATATTGTGCCGCCAGCGCGTGTTGTGCTTCGGTATCAATTTTCACAAACAGCGCACGGCCTTCTTCCTGTTCGGCGATGGCCTCAAAGGCAGGTGCAAAACTTTGGCATGGTCCGCACCAAGGGGCCCAAAAATCCACGACCACTGGCTTGTCGCTATTAAGTAAGGCAGCAAAGTTATCGCTGGTGCCTTCAATGGGCTTTCCTTCCAATAACGCTGATTGACACTTGCCACACTTGGGCGCGTCGTTCACGCGTTCGCTCGGAATACGGTTCATTGCTTGGCAGTGAGGGCAACGTGAGGTTAGGGTTGTCATTATTGTTCCTCGTCGAATGATTTGTCGCTAGTTTACGAGCCTTTGCCGACGAGCGAAAACAGAAATAATCTATAACAGACATAGAAAAAGCCGATGACGCGGCATCGGCTTTTGAGTCTCGCGCATATAGGGTGCGTTACAGTGTATCCACTACCGCGAGGATGGCGCTGAGCATATCGCGACCAAAGGCTTGGCTGCGCGCAGGTGACCAGCCAAAGTCTGGATCCGGTTGGTCGTTGTGATCTTTAAAGGGCATTTCAACCGTGTATGACAAACATTTAAAGCGCTCGCCAATCCAGTTTGATCCTACGGTTAAATTGGCTTTACCGGGCGCGTCTTTTTCATAGCCATGCTCGTCTTGAAACTCCGGCGTCACGGTAAGCAGCGCACGTTTGAAGCGGTTTTCAAGATCGGCCATACGTTCATCGTAAGATGGGATCCCCTCGCAACCGGCTACAAAGTTGTACGGTATCGCCTCATCGCCGTGAATATCGAGGCACATTTTCACCCCAGTTTGCTCCATACGGGCACGAACATGATATACCTCAGGGCTACGCTCAAGGCTTGGCGTTTCCCATTCGCGGTTTAAGTTGGCACCGACGGCATTGGTGCGCAAGTGGCCGCGTACGCTGCCGTCGGGATTCATGTTGGGCACGATGTAAAAGTCCGCTTTTTCCAACAGCGCACGGGCGGTCGTGTCTGTGTCGTCAAGCAATCGGTCGAGCAAACCTTCCATAAACCATTCCGCCATGGTCTCGCCGGGGTGCTGGCGGGCAATCAGCCAAATGGGCGTTTTCGGTTGGGCGGATTCCCCTAAATCAGCGCGAATTTTCAATAGGCTAATATCGCGGCCATCTAGGGTTTGGCCAAGCGTTTCTAGTTGGCACTGTGGGTAGGTTTGCGCTTGATGAATCAAATCCAAGTGGCGCTCATAGCTATACGGTGCGAAATACGCAAAGTACATCGAGCCGTGTTGCGGCGTCACCTTTATGGTCAAGGTATCGCCGTCGAATTCAGTAGGAACACGGAACCAGGTATCACGGTCGTATGAGGCAACCGCTTGGTAATCTTTCCAGCCTTCAGGGTAGGCAGAGCCTGCAAGCTGCTGAATATGGAGCGTGTGGGCCTGATTGACCTCAGCTTCAAGGCGAAAGTGGAACCACTGATAAAACTCAGACTGATTGTCTTGGTGAATGGCAAGCTGGATATTGTTGATGTCGTCGTCATTCAGAACGCGGATATTCCCGCTATCGAACTGGCTAAAAATACGCATAGAGCATCCTTTTTCTGTTGAAGGGCCAGCTGTGTTTGCGCCGGTATCTATAAGCCGTTGTGGTTATTTGCTGTCTACTTGAGCAGACATTGTGCATTTACTGGCTTATAGTCGTTGATCTCAGCGAATATCTTGCCGTGCTATTCGTGAGCTGGCAAGGTGCCAGTATGATTTGGGTGAACGCGCAACGCCTTTGAACAAAAAAGGAGCCATTATGCAATTGCAGGACATGACGCTGCTTAAGACACAAGCACTGATTAACGGTCAATGGAAAGATGCCCACAACCAAAAAACACGCCCGGTGACCAATCCTGCCAATGGAACGTGTTTGGCAAACGTACCCAATATGGGCGCCGAGGAAACACGACAAGCAATTGATGCCGCCGATGCGGCCTTGCCCGAGTGGCGTGCGCTAACGGCGAAAGCCCGTGCCGATGTATTGTACCGCTGGTACGAGCTGATGCTGGAACACAAAGACGACTTAGCGGCGATCATGACCGCTGAGCAAGGCAAGCCGCTGAAAGAAGCCGCGGGCGAGATCCAATACGCGGCGTCATTTTTGCAGTGGTTTGCTGAAGAAGCGAAGCGCGTATATGGCGCGACTATTCCTGCTGAGCAGGCCGATAAACGCATCTCTGTGATCAAGCAGCCGATTGGCGTAACGGCAGCGATTACGCCTTGGAATTTTCCGGCCGCGATGATCACCCGCAAAGCCGCGGCAGCACTGGCGGCAGGTTGTACGATGGTGGTGAAGCCGGCCAGTGATACACCGTTGTCGGCGTTGGCGCTAGGAGAACTGGCACTGCGCGCGGGTGTGCCTGCCGGGGTACTAAGCATTGTCACCGGCACGGCTGGGCCGATTGCCGACACGCTTTGCAGCGATGATCGGGTACGTAAGCTCTCATTCACTGGCTCGACGGAAATTGGCGCACAACTGATGGAAAAATGCGCGCCAAGCATTAAAAAGCTGTCACTGGAGTTGGGGGGCAATGCGCCGTTTATTGTTTTTGATGATGCGGATATCGATGCAGCGGTTGAAGGTGCCATTGCGGCTAAATACCGCAATGCGGGACAAACGTGCGTTTGTGTGAACCGAATCTATGTGCAATCGAGTATCTATGACGCCTTCGCAGAAAAATTCACACAAGCGGTTAGTCAATTACGTGTCGGTCTTGGCACCGATGACAAGGTGGACATTGGCCCGCTGATTAATCGTGGTGCGATCGACAAAGTGAAAGCACATTTGGACGATGCCAAGCAACACGGTGGCGAGATCCTGCTTGGCGGCGATTGCCCAGAGTTAGGGGAAAACTTTACTCAGCCTGCGGTCATCAAACATGCGACACCGGCGATGCGGATTGCTAAAGAAGAAACCTTCGGTCCGGTTGCGCCCTTGTTTGCTTTTAATGATGACGCTGAGGCTATCGCAATGGCGAACGATACCGAGTTTGGTCTGGCGTCGTATTTTTATGCGCGAGACATTAGCCGCGTGCATCGTGTCGCAGAAGCCTTGGAGTACGGCATGGTGGGGATTAATACCGGCCTTATTTCAACCGCGGTGGCGCCCTTTGGTGGGGTGAAACAATCAGGCTTGGGCCGAGAAGGGTCACAATGGGGCTTGGATGAATACCTTGAAATGAAGTATCTGTGTTTGGCGCTATAGCCTGAGGGTTTAGTCCTCTCGTAATCATGGATAGGGGCGCGATGTGTTCAAAAATGCTGACATGTCAACATGACGTTACTCCATTTATGGCTAGCAACTTGCTGCAAATGCCGCCGTGTTGGCCATAATTTAGACGGGTTGACTGTTTTTTGACAGTTTAGTGTATGAAAATTTGCGATTCGGTACATCGGCCCTGTTGTTGCCTTTTCATCCGTGGTAAAACTCAAGTAATATGCGTTAAGACACGTCCAACCGTTGCGGTGAAGCAACAAGTTGGCGAACCAAACCAAGTGGAGATACAAGATTGATCACTGTTTTCCTTGTAGATGATCACGAGCTGGTTCGCACAGGGATTCGACGTCTATTAGAAGACGTCCGTGGAATTAAAGTGGTAGGGGAAGCCGACAGCGGTGAAGCCGCACTCAAGTGGTGTCGGCAAAATCACGCCGATATTGTCCTGATGGACATGAACATGCCGGGCATCGGGGGTTTGGAAGCCACACGTAAGTTGCTTCGCTACTCGCCGGATGCCAAGATCATCGTACTCACGATTCATACCGAGAACCCATTCCCAACCAAGGTGATGCAAGCGGGTGCCGCGGGCTATCTCACCAAAGGGGCGGGCGCGGACGAAGTGGTGAATGCGATCCGCATGGTCAATAGTGGCCAACGGTACATTTCCCCGGATATTGCCCAGCAAATGGCGCTTAGTCAGTTCTCCGCTTCTTCTGACAACCCTTTCAAGGAGCTGTCTGAGCGTGAATTGCAGATCATGCTGATGATCACCAAAGGGCAAAAAGTCACGGACATTTCCGAGCAGCTCAGTTTAAGCCCCAAAACCGTTAATAGTTACCGCTATCGTTTGTTTAGCAAGTTAGGCATTAACGGGGATGTGGAGTTGACTCACCTCGCCATTCGTCACGGGATGTTAGATACCGAGACTCTGTAGTGCCAGACACATTCGATTCAAAAAGCTTTTTAAAAACGGTGCCTCACCAACCGGGCGTTTATCGTATGATGGACGCCTCGGGTGAGATCATTTATGTGGGTAAGGCGAAAGATCTGAGCAAGCGTCTTGCCAGCTACTTTCGTGTGCAAGTTTCCAGCGAAAAAACCAAAGCCTTGGTGCGAAACATCGCCAATGTGGAAGTCACCGTCACCCACACGGAAACTGAAGCGCTGATCCTTGAACACAACCTCATCAAGCAACACCTGCCGAAATACAACGTGTTGCTGCGCGATGATAAATCCTACCCCTACATTTATCTAAGCGGCCATACCCATCCTCGCTTGGCGGTTCATCGCGGTGCGAAAAAGAAAAAGGGCGAATACTTCGGCCCGTTTCCGGATGCGAGCGCAGTGAGACAAAGCCTGCATTTGCTGCAGAAAATTTTCCCCGTTCGCCAATGCGAAGACTCCGTTTACGCCAACCGCAGTCGTCCCTGTTTGATGTACCAAATTGGTCGGTGTGCGGGGCCTTGTGTGCCCGGATTGGTCAGTGATGAGGAATACGCCGAGCAGGTGAATTTTGCCCGTTTATTCTTGCAGGGCAAAAATCGCCAAGTGATCGATTCGCTGGTGGAAAAAATGGAAAACGCCAGTCAGCAGCTTCAATTCGAAAAAGCCGCCGAATACCGCGATCAAATCCAAGCCTTGCGTCGCGTTCAAGAGCAGCAGTTTGTTTCGCAAGATAGCGACGAAGATCTGGATGTGATCGGGTTTGGACTTGAGAACGGTGTGGCCTGTATTCATGTGCTGTTTTTACGCCAAGGTAAGGTGTTAGGTAGCCGCAGCTACTTCCCCAAAATGCCGGCGGAGACGGAACCTGCCGAAGTGGTGTCTAGCTTTGTCAGCCAGTTTTATTTGGCCCAAGCAGAAGGGCGCACCATTCCTAGCCACATTTTGATTTCTGATGACATCGGCGACGATCTTACCTGGTTGTCAGATACCTTGAGTGAAATCGCCGGGCGGCGTGTGCAACTGCAAAGCAAACCACGCGGCGCGCGGGCACGCTTCTTAAAGCTAGCCAACACCAATGCGCGTACAGCGTTAACCAGCAAGATAAACCATCGCATGACCATCCAGCACCGCTACAAGGTGCTGCAAGAAACGCTAGGGTTAAACCCCGTCAAGCGCATGGAATGTTTTGATATCAGCCACACCATGGGCGAAAAAACCGTGGCGTCGTGCGTGGTGTTTAACCAAGATGGCCCGCTGAAAAAAGAGTATCGCCGTTACAACATTGAAGGGATCACCGGCGGCGATGATTACGCTGCAATGGCCCAAGTGCTGACTCGTCGCTACAGCAAACAGCTCGAGCCAGAAAAAATCCCCGACATTATCGTGATTGATGGGGGTAAAGGACAGCTCAATCGCGCGTGGGAGGTACTTAAACCCCTGATCGCCGATTGGCCCATTCATCCGCTTATTTTGGGTGTTGCCAAAGGAACCAGCCGTAAACCGGGCCTAGAGACACTGATCAAAGTCTCTGGCGAGCAATTCTCGTTGCCGGCCGACTCACCGGCGTTGCATCTTATTCAACACATTCGCGATGAAAGCCATGATCACGCTATTGCTGGACACCGAGCCGCACGCGGAAAAGCACGCAAACAAAGTGTGCTGACCCAAATCGAAGGTATTGGTCCGAAACGTCGCCAAGCTTTGCTGAAATATCTTGGTGGGATCCAAGAGTTGCGCAACGCCAGTGTCGAAGAAATCGCCAAAGTCCCCGGGATCAGCCGAACACTGGCAGAGAAAATTCATTCCTCATTGCAAGGTTAGAGGCAATGGGGCAACATAACGTAGTCAATCCAACAATAAAAAGCTGAGCATGCGCCTTAATATACCCACCATTTTGACCTTTTTGCGCCTTGCGCTAATTCCGGTCTTTGTCATCGCCTATTATTTGCCCTACGAATGGGCTCCGTTTGCCGCGGCACTCGTTTTTGTGATTGCCGGTGTTACTGATTGGTTGGATGGGTATTTAGCTCGCCGTTTAAAACAATCGACCCGTTTTGGCGCCTTTCTCGATCCCGTTGCCGATAAGGTGATGGTGGCAATTGCCATGGTGTTGATTGTCGAGCATTACTACTCCATTTGGGTCACAATTCCCGCTGCGACCATGATTGCGCGAGAAGTAATTATTTCGGCATTGCGCGAGTGGATGGCGGAAATTGGTAAACGCGCCAGCGTTGCCGTCTCTTGGGTGGGCAAATTTAAAACGGCCTCACAAATGTTTGCTCTGACGATGCTGCTTTGGCACGCCGCCCCTTGGATTGAATGGCTAGGTTATGTCGCGCTCTATGCTGCAACTGGCCTGACCTATTGGTCGATGTACCAATATATGATGGCTGCTAAAGACGATTTGTTAGCAGATCCAGACAGCGATTAGCTCGCGTTGGCGTCTCGGCCTTAGCGAGTGGGAAATGCGCAGCTTCGCCGAGTCCGATATATCTGCAGCCCAGTGAAAACATAGCTTAATAAAAAACGCAGCCCAAACGGCTGCGTTTTTTATTGGTATAACACACGGTGTTAGCTAGCGTTTGGGCAGGGTGAGAACAAACGCGGCGCCCTGTAATGAGGATTGGGTGACTTGAATGGAACCATCATAGCTGGCAATAATTTCATCACACACCGCCAAGCCAATCCCCGTGCCCGGATTTAGCTGATCGGCACGCACACCGCGCTGAAAAATACTCTCGCGATAGCACTCCGGCACGCCGGGACCGTCATCCTCGATAGAAAGCTGCCACGCATCGCCTTTATCTTCCAATCGGATCAGTACCTGCTCAAGACAAAAGCGGTACGCGTTCTCGAGTAAATTCCCCAACAGCTCCATCAGATCGCTGCGATGAAGCGGGAGGGTGGCATCTTCAGCAAAGCTACGGATCACCGTCACGGGTTTATCCCGATAGGCTTTATCTAACATACCCGTCAGACTATCGACAGGAATGGTGAGCGAGCTGTCATCACGCTTTAGGCCGCGTTGCCCCACCAAAGCCCGTTTAAGCTGGTACTGAACCATGTCATCCATTTGGCTGACTTGCTCCAAAATACGCTTGTTCAATTGCTCGCGATTCAAGCTGTTATCATCGAGTAGGGCGTTGGTGGCCGCTAAGCGTGTTTTAAGGCTATGTGCCAAGTCATCCATGGCGTGACGATAACGCACTTTTTGCTTTTCCCGCTGTGTGATCATCTGATTGAGTGCTTGGGTGAGATCTTGCAGCTCATCAGGGTAATCACTGTCCAAGGTTTGTTGACGCGATTCGGTGATCGCAATCAGCTCTTTCGCCAAGCGGCGCAGTGGCGAAAAACTCCAATGGCACGCCGCCACAACCAGGGCAGAGGCAGAAAAGAACAGCAAACTGATATAAAACCATGTCTCTGTTTCCAAGTTGGTGAGATGTTGCTTTTCTTGCCCTACATTACGCAGCACATACAAATGGTTAGGGCTATCGCTCGGCTGCTTATCAGAAGATAGCCGTTGGGCTACTACGTTGACGCCCGCAATGGATAAATACTGTGGTGTAGTGGCTTGCGAAGGGAAGAGGGTACAAATATCGTCCACCTTTAAGGCTTTGACATCTCGCGATGTCCATAACGTATGATTTTCTGGGGTGCAGAGCACCGACATATAATCCGAGCTCGACGGGTCAAGCGATTGGATCCACGCGGTGAGCTGGTCGGCACGGATTAAGCCATCGCGGCTGAGCTGAGCCATCACCATCGGAATTTGCGACACCAAATCGCGCGAGTACGTCGCCATTGAGTTTTGCTGATACAGCTTATTAATCAACGCTGCAAGAGCAATCGAAAACAGTAAAATAATACCGATCGAGGTAGCAAGCACACGGGTTCGCAGCCGCGTGCGGCAACGACACAAAGCGAATTGGCCTAATTTCATGAATTACTCAGCTTGAATTTCAAAAAGATACCCTTGACCACGTACGGTTGAAATCGGGTTTTCATGACTGCTCTGTATCAGTTTTTTGCGTAAACGGCTAATCATCACCTCGATGGTATTCGGATCGCCGTCTTGGTCGTAATATAGCACATCGAGTAAACGTTGTTTGGAGATCACTTCGCGGCTGTGGCGAATCAAATACTCAAACAGATCATACTCAAAGGCGGTCAGCTCTAAAGGCTGGCCTTTTACCGAGACGGATTTAGCCAGCAAATCGAGCTCGATATCGCCTGCGGTAATGGTAGGTTTCACAAAACCGGCACTGCGTCGCACCAAGGCATTCAGCCGTGCCACCAATTCCGGCTTTTGGAACGGCTTCACCAAATAATCGTCCGCGCCGGCATCCAGTCCGGCCACTTTATCCTGCCAATTCGCGCGGGCGGTTAACACCAAAATAGGCACACGCAGACCCTTGGCACGAATGTCGCGAATCAAACTAATACCATCTTGATCGGGCAAGCCTAAGTCAATGATTGCAATATCATTCGGATATTGGTCGACATAATACAATCCCTCGCTGGCTGTGCTGGCACAGCGTACATGATGGCCCAGCTCGGTCAGCTCTGTTTTCATATGATRACTGAGAATTGAATCATCTTCGATAATAAGCACCTGCATGCGTAACCCCTTGTGAGCAAAAAAGCGCCCAAATTGGACGCTTTCATTATATGCATAGTCGCTGAATTATTGCTGACCGAATAGAAGGTTAGCCAATAAATTACACCAGAATGATCAACAGGGTACCGGCCAAGGTGAGGATCACGTTGGCAATCGCATAGGTGCCTGCATAACCCAGCGCCGGAATGGTGCTGCGGGCGTGCTCGTTAATCATATCCATCGCAGGCGCACAGGTACGCGCACCGACAATAGCACCAAACAACAAGGCACGGTTCATTTTCAGCACATAAGCGCCAATCAAATAGGCGATAATCACAGGGATCACGCTGATAAAGATACTGGCAATGATCACTGAAAAGCCCATATCGGCGATGTATTCAAATAAACGGCCACCGGCACTTAACCCAATGCCAGCCATAAATGTCATCAACCCGAGCTCTTTGACCATGTTCAGCGCCCCTTGCGGCACATAACCAAACGTGGGGTGATTGGCGCGCAAGTAGCCCAAGCTAATTCCCGCCAACAACAAACCAGCGGCATTACCCAAACCAAAGGTCACTTGACCGAAGGTCATGGTGATCATCCCCAGCCCAAGGCCGAGAATAAAGAAACAGCAGAACGCGAGCAGATCGGCCATTTGGCTGTGAATCGAGATAAAACCAATGCGTTCAGCCAGACCTTTCACACGGCTTTTCTCGCCACTGATCTGCAGCACATCACCTTTATTGAGAATAATGCCTTGGTCCATTGGCATTTCTACCTGTGCGCGCACCACACGGTTTAAGAAACAGCCATATTCTGACAGATTGAGATCGGATAGCTTTTTCTGCGCGACGCTGTCGTTCTTTACCACGATTTCTTCTTCGACAATGCGCAAGTCGAGCAGATCGCGATCAAACACTTCTTTGCCGTTACGGAAACTGGGGTCCAGTCGCGCGTGGCTGTCGGGATAGCCCACCAGTGCAATTTCATCGCCTTCTTGCAAAATCGCGTCCCCATCTGGGTTCGCCAAAATGCCATTACGACGAATTCGCTCGATGTAACAGCCAGTTTGACGATAAATACCCAGCTCGCGCAGATTGCGGCCATCAATCCACTGAATCAGTTCAGGGCCAACCCGATAGGCGCGAATAATGGGTAAATAAACTTTACGCTGCGACTCACTCCCCAAGCCGCGTTCAATGGCGATTTGCTGTGCAGAGTGCTCTAAGTTGTGGCGCTGTAACTTCGGCATCAATTTCGCCAGCACAATCAAGCTCACCAAACCGGTTAAGTACGCCATGGCATAACCGACACTGAGGTTATCGATCATCATGCCCAGCTGCTCCCCCTCAACGCCCGTAAGTCCGGAATTTAGGGCATCTTTCGCGCCTACCAGTACCGGCGTGGCAGTCAGTGCACCTGCCATCATGCCGGTGGCAATGCTGATATCCAGCCCCAATTGCTCTTGGAAAAACAAGGTTAAGCCAATGGCACTGAGCAGCACGGTGAGCGCCAGTAGCAAATACGACTTACCATCGCGGAAGAAAACGCCAAAAAAGTTCGGGCCTGCCTCAATACCTACACAGTAGATAAACAGCATAAAACCGATGCTGAGCGCATCAGGCGAGAAGGTGAACCCAGCGTTACCGAAAATGATCGCGGTAAACAGTACACCGATGGATCCACCCAATTGCACATTACCAATTTTGACCTTTCCAACCGCAAGGCCCATGGCAAGTACCACAAAAAGGAGCAAAATATCGTTTTGGAGCAGGAGGTTATTGACGTCTATATTCACAGCACAAATATCCAACAGCGTGCGGAGGAGGTTAAAGTGGTGAAAATTATACCAACCTAAATCACAATTTGTTGTACAAATTTAGTGAAATAATCATTAATTTTGCGTAAAAAAGGACCAATTAACCGCGTTTGGTCAAATTAAACCAAAGAATTCACCAACGCCGAGTTTCTAGACGCCAGCTGTCACCCTCGCTAACACCCAGCTTTGGCGCCTTTCTGCTTCCCCCAAACACCGCTAAGACGACACTTTACGCCTGCTATTTTTCCCATCCTACACCCGCCAAACGCGACTCCCGTAACCGACCGCCAAGTAATTTTTTGG
>NZ_MUFK01000036.1:0-36450 GCF_001996085.1 Salinivibrio sp. PR5 | reverse complement strand
AATAAATCCTCAAACGGTATCAGACAGAGAGCTTATCGTTTCTAACGCATACGTATCTTCAAAACGCCGAGAACGTTATATTGAGCCAATTGATAGGGTGGTTCGAGTTTCGAAACCCGTAAGCGAAACAAAGGCGAAGCGTTTAGATGATACTGCAGAGCCAAATGAAATAATAAATCAGCTTGAGCGAGGGAAAGAACTTGAGCATCAAGTCCTGTTGATGGTTGGTGGAGTCGGTTCCGGTAAGACAACATTTATAGATTATTTGAAATTTGTAGCTCTAAAAGAGCATTCAAATTCGTTGTGTTGGCTTAGAATAAATATGAATAACGCGCCAGTTAATCGAGAGGAAATCTATCGCTGGATTCGTGACAAAATAATTAAAGAGTGTATTAGCGAACTCAAAGGTTATGATCTCAGTTCACTTGATGAGATACAGAAGGTCTTTAGCGTTGAAATAAATAAGTTCAAACGCATATATGGGCCTCTTTATGGAGAAGAAAGCGCTGTATATAAAGAGAAGCTTGGCGATGAAATTCAAAGGTTGCTAAGCGACATTCACGCAAAGACAATTGGTTATCTCCGATATTGCTGCGGCGATAAGGGAAAGCTTGCAGTTATAGTACTCGATAATTGTGATAAGAAAAATAGAGATGAACAACTACTGATGTTTGAAGTTTCTCAATGGATAAGAGAAGAGTTTAAATGTTTAGTAGTGCTTCCGTTGAGAGACGAAACTTTCGATAATCATAGAGATCAGCCTCCTCTTGATACAGTTCTTAAAGATATGGTTTTCAGAATTGAGCCTCCTCTCTTTCAGCATGTATTATTTAAGAGGGTTCAATTAGCACTGTCTAAAATGAAAAAGGAGTCGGGGAAAAAACTATCTTACGGTCTTCCAAATGGCTTTCATGTTGAATACCCTCAATCTGATCAGGCTTATTATTTAACATCAATTCTTAAATCGCTTTTTGAGAATGATAGATTCGCACGAAGAATGATCGTAGGTTTAGCAGGACGTAATGTTCGTCGTGCACTAGAGCTTTTTATAGAGTTTTGTAATAGTGGTTACATTGGAGAAGATGAAATTCTAAAGATTAGAGCTAGTGAAGGTAAGTATTCTATTCCGTTTCATAAAGTGGCGACGGTTTTAATAAGGATGAATAAACGTTACTATGATGGTGACGAGTCTTTCATTAAAAATCTCTTTTCAGCAAGTCATGATGCGCCAACACCAACTTATTTTTCAAGATTGCTGATACTGCGATTTTTAAAGCAAGAACTATCGAATAAGAGATATACCGGAATAAAAGGTTATATCAGCATAGATTCCGTGAAGAAGAAGTTGACTAAGTTCGGATATCCTGACGAAAACATTGAACATGAGGTTAGGTACTTAATCAATTCCAAGTGTATAATAACTGAGCACCTTCGAGAAGATGATGTTTCCGATGATGACTTGATAAGGCTAGGCCCTGCTGGCTATGTTCACCTTGATTTGCTGCATAACGTAATGTACCTGTCTGCTGTATCTGAAGATACAAACTTTTTAGATAGAGAGACAGCGGAAGCAATTAAGAATCGTATCGTCGAGCCGGAAACACACCTGCATATTAAAAATAATGTTGCTAATGCTAAAGATTTGATGTCCTTCCTTAAAAGTTTGAAAAGTGATATTAAGAGTTCTTCGGTATTTTTAAAGGATGATTTTATTTTTGATAATTTAATCGACTTATCAGAGTGCGAACGTGCCATCGAGAGAGTGGAGCAGAGTGCTTCAGAGGATCCCTGGTTTAATGCAGATAAGAATCTGAAGAGGGGCCAAGTATATAAAGCGCTAATTACTAATTCAGAACCTTATGGTTTTTTCGCCGAGTTTGATATTGGTATTACAGGTTTAATCCATAAGACCAAGCTAAATGACATAGTGCCATCGATTGGAGATAAGGTCTCAGTTAAAATATGTTGGGTGGATGTAATACAAAGGAAGATGAGTTTGGAGCTTATAGAAATATTAGAAGAGGAAGCAGATGAACTCAATTTTGACGATTAAAACTTTCGGAGTCGTTCTGACTCGTAGAAGGTAGGGGCGATACGAAGATTCGTAAGTCGAGGCTCCTGCTCATGATGCCTCTACTCCCAATATTATTTAAGAAAATTTAGTGTTAATGGGGGGAGGGGCATCATTGATCAATGATATTAATATAAAGTACTGATCCAAAGGGATTATCCGCCCCCATCAATCAACTCGATAGCTAACAGGCATACCGAGTATTATGACTTTGTTCATCGTTTTCACGTTGGCTAGTGCTTCTCCAACTTGTGCATTGTAATCACGCAGTTTCAATCGCGCGTTACGCTAACCGGTGCCTGCTTAACTCAAGCACTCCGCTTATCTTGCAGAATTCAATGTTCACGACTATTATTTGTTCATGATTCATGAACGGCTTTTATGTGTGAACAAAAACGCGACACTACTAATGCGAGCTTTGGATAGTCTGCCTTCGCATATTCAAGGGGAGTACTCTTTCGATCCTAAGCCGGATGGTGAGCCTTACACCGATGCCGAGGTGACTCTGACAGTGCACGGCCAACGGTACCCGTTTAGCGCTGAGATAAAGCGTATCCACCGTAAAGAGAGCTTATCAGCATTACTAGGCCTTGCTCGTTCAGATACTCTATTGGTATGCAACAGACTAACGGCTCATCTCGCCGATTTTTGCACCAAGAACGCGATCAATTTTATTGATGAGGCTGGTAATGCTCGCGTGAGCTTTAACGGGCTAAACCTATGGATTGAGGGCAAAAATCTTACTGAAAACCACCTTGCAATTCCACAGCCGGCAAAGCCGGGGTTAGGTTTTATGAAGCTGTTGTTTGCTTTGTTGGCTCAAGAAGATGTGTTACATCTGCCGTTTCGAACCATAGCCGAGATGGCGAATATCTCATTAGGTATGGTGAGTAAGGGGTTTAAATATTTAGAAGCCGAGAAGCTTGTCAGTCTTGGTCGTACCCGTCGCATTCTGGATAAAGAGGCCCTTTATCAGATCTGGATTGAACACTATCGTACCGTGCTAAGGCCAAAGCTCGGAGGGCTAAAATTAGTTGCGCCGGATGATTGGCGAGACATTCCTTTAGCATCCAAAGATTGCTGGGGAGGAGAAGTCGCTGCCGATGAACTAACACGCTATTTGCAGCCTTATGAGTTACAGCTCTTTACCTTTGAGCCACTGCAAAAAAAGCTTGCGCTGCTCAAAGCAAAGCCAGACGCTTCTGGCAGGCTCTGGTTGGTGCCTGCATTTTGGGGAAAGGCGCTGGATATTAATATCAATGCCAAGGCATTGCTGGCTGTCGCTGAGCTACTTGCAAGCAGAGATAGCCGAAACAAGGAGGTTGCCGAACTTATCAATGAGCAATATCTACAGCTTAAAACACTCCCTGAACCCCGGGTTTGAGCCTGTACTGACACTGATCACCCGCACAACTCAGCAAACTGGCGTACCATTTTTTGTTGCTGGGGCAACGGCAAGAGATCTCGTTTTGTATCATGTGTTTGGCCGTGATCCCGGCCGTCAGACTCGGGATATTGATACTGGCATTCTGATACCGGATTGGGACGCGTTCGCCAGTGTAAAGCAGGCTTTGCTGGATGCCGGATTAAGCGCAACCAATAAAGCGCATCGGCTTAAAGATCCTGACAGTGGTTTGCCAATTGATATTATTCCCTTTGGTGCCATCGCCGATGACGCAGGTGAAATACAATGGCCACCGGAGCATGCTGTCACCATGACGGTAGCTGGATTTCAGGAAGCTTACGATGCCGCTCTATCAATAGAGCTAGGACAGGGCGATATTATCAAAGTTGCGTCACTGGCCGGGCTGACTTTGCTAAAACTGATTGCTTGGCAGGAGCGGGGTGACGAGAGCAGTAAAGACGCATCTGACTTTCTAACCATTCTTCTTGAGTATCAGTATGTTCAGGCGGATCGTCTATGGGAGCCTTATATCCCGGCAGAGCACTTAGAATATGATACCGAGCGACAAGGGGCCTTCTTGCTTGGATATGATTTGAAAATGATTTTGTCTGAGCCTGCTACCAATCCCGAGACCATCAGCCGGATTACCACATTGGCAGCTGATATCGATGGACTGGTCAGGGCTCAGTTCAAAAGTCAGGATCTATGTGGCTATGGGAGGATCGAGCAGCTCCAGCATGATTTTTGGGCAGCATTAGCGTTGCATGAGCCGTTTTAACTGCTGTAAAACACGAGCTCATTCGGCACATCATTTCCGATATCAGACTTCCTCTAATCCCTAAATCTGGCATGGCTTTTTTGTTTCTAAATGTTTCAGGGTTATCCCTTCACTGCGGTTTTTTGTGCTGAAAAGCAAATATATCTGATGGTTAACATTTTGCTAACAGGTCGATGTGTAGCTAACTATGCTGATTTTTGCTTTACTGGGGCCGATATTTCATTAATTTGTCATTAAAGGCAGCGTCAGAGCATGTGCTGTGGCGACATTGAAACAATATGGAGTGAGCTGTGAGCAGTCAACTTAGTCAGTCAGCGGATGCTGACGGCCCGCGAGGGTTAGACCGGTTTTTAAATATGATTGAGCGGGCAGGCAACCGTATTCCTGATCCGGCACTGTTGTTTTTCTGGGGCTTGATTACCGTTTGGGTACTGTCGGCCATTTTATCGCAAGTTGAGTTCGATGCCGTTCACCCGCTGACGGGGAATGCGGTGCAAGTGAACAACCTACTGACTGGCGATGCGCTCGCACACTTTCTAGCCAATATGGTTAGCACTTTTACTGGTTTTGCGCCGCTGGGTATTGTATTGGTTGCGATGTTAGGGGTGGGCGTGGCTGATCAGTCAGGCTTTATCACCACCGGCCTCAAGAAAATGTTGAGTGTGACACCGAAGCAAGCACTTACGCCGATGCTGATTTTGGTGGCGATCGTGTCACACACAGCGGCGGATGCAGGCTATGTGCTGGTGATCCCATTAGGCGGGATTATCTTCCATGCTGCGGGACGCCATCCACTGGCGGGGATTGCTGCTGCGTTTGCCGGTGTCTCGGGTGGGTTTTCAGCGAACTTCATTCCGTCTGGCATTGATCCTTTGCTGGCAGGCTTTACCGAATCAGCCGCTCACGTATTGGATGATACCTATCAGGTGAATCCACTCGCGAACCTCTACTTTACCGGCTTGTCATCAATTTTGATTGTGGCATTGGGCTGGTTTGTGACCGAGAAAATCATTGAGCCGCGCCTTAGCCGCACGCCGATTGATGAGGATGCTGAAGACGCCCCCGATCTTGGCTCATTCACGGCGATTGAAGGTAAAGCGTTTAACCGCGCAGGCTTGGCTATGTTGGTGGGAATTGCTGCGCTTGTTGCTGCTGCTTGGCCGGAAACATCGCCACTTCGCTCTCCGTCAGGGGAACTGACTGCATTTGATGCGCCGATTATGCAATCAATCGTACCGCTGATTTTCGTGCTCTTTATTATTCCGGGCATTGTCTACGGCAAAACCGCAGGTACCTTTAAAACCAGCCAAGACGTAATCAAATCCATGTCGGATACCATGGCGACCATGGGTGCGTACATGGTGATGGCGTTCTTCTGTGCGCAATTTTTGGCTGCATTTACCCAATCCAACATTGGTACCTTGTTAGCGCTCAACGGCGCTGAGTTGCTGCAATCGATGAAATTGCCGGGTGAAATGACGATTGTGGGTATGATCCTGCTGACCGCCATGGTCAACTTGCTGATCGGGTCGGCATCGGCAAAATGGGGACTGATTGGGCCGATTCTCGTGCCAATGCTGATGGTTGTCGGTATTTCTCCTGAATTGTCGCAAGCGGCGTATCGTGTGGGTGACTCCGTCTCTAACATTATTTCGCCATTGATGGTGTTCTTCCCGCTAGTGGTGGTGTATTGCCAGCGCTATGTGAAATCGACCGGGATTGGCACTGTGGCTTCGTTAATGATCCCATACTCCATCACCATGCTGGTGGGCTGGACGCTTTTCCTTCTGGCTTATTGGGCGGTTGGGTTGCCGTTGGGCATTCAAGCAAGCTATCAATACTTGGTTCAATAACGCGTTCCTACGTGACGATAGACAAGCCGGCCTTCGAGCCGGCTTATTTGTGTCGTATACTTGGCGCCATCTCAATGGGTGAAGTTACAGGGTTTTGAATGAGCGAGTTGCAAACGCCATCAAACGAGCACGAAAAATACATGCGCCACGCCATGACGCTAGCGGAAAAAGCCGAGCAAGAGGGTGAGGTGCCGGTCGGAGCTGTGGTGGTATACCAAGGGGAGATTGTCGGGTCCGGATGGAACCGTTCAATTACTCAACATGATGCCTCTGCGCATGCGGAAATCATGGCACTGCGCCAAGCAGGTCAAGTGCTGGGGAACTATCGCCTGATTGATGCTGACTTGTATGTCACTTTAGAGCCTTGTCCGATGTGCGCTGCAGCTATGGTGCATAGCCGTATTCGTAACGTGTATTTTGGCGCCTCCGACCCTAAAACCGGTGCGGCAGGATCGGTGATGAACTTGCTCAGTTATGAGGGCGTGAACCATCATGTGGCATCACAAGGGGGAGTGCTTGAAGATGCTTGCCGTGAGCAGCTTCAGGCGTTTTTCCGCCGTCGCCGAGCCGAAAAAAAAGCCGCTAAAAGAGCGGCTCGAGAGCAGGGCGAGGGTTAAAACGCATCGTCAAAGGCGGCGAACTCGCGGATGGCAAACGTACGTTGTCGCCAAAGCACTTTCTTGTGCATATTTTGACGCATGCGCTTACGCCGGTTAGCGGCGGAAATCGTGTTTTTACGGAAGTTACTTCTCACGAGCCGTTTTCTCGGAACCATACTGCCCTCATTGCTGTTGCTGGTTAGCGTCGCTTTGTGGTGACGTTTCGTCAGTGTCTGTGACGGTTTCAGACTCTTGCTCAGTCGCTGGCGCGACAATGGTTTGTAGGCCGCCTAAGTCTTCAACCTGCTCATTGTCGAGCGCTTCAATATGCGCTTTTTCATAGCCTAGAATACTTTGATAATAGCGGCGGATATTTTCGACGTAACTTAACGCTTCGTATCCACGCGCATAGCCGTAGCGTGTTTGGGTATAGTATTGGCGTTTGGCGAGCATGGGCAGACGCTTTTTCACATCACTCCATGAGTTAGGATTGGCCCCTTGTGCCTCCGTGAGGCGGCGTGCATCCATCATGTGGCCAAAGCCGATATTGTACGAGGCAAGCGCGAACCAAATACGCTCATGCGGGTTCACGCTATCTGGTACGCGTTCCAATACCCGTTGCAGATAAAGGGCGCCGCCTTTAATGCTTTGCTCGGGATCAAGGCGGTTGCGTACGCCGACAGATTTTGCAGTCGGTAAGGTCAGCATCATCATGCCACGCACGCCAGTCGGTGAAATAGCGCGCGGGTTCCAATGTGATTCTTGATAAGACAGGGCGGCGAGCAAACGCCAGTCAAATTCATTGGCGTACTTTTTAAATAGCGGCTCCCACTTGGGTAGTTTGCTCTCAATCGCGCGCAAAAAGGCGCGGGTATCGACGTAATCAAACTGATCCACGTGACCAAAATATTTCTCTTCTAAAATCGCCAGTTCACCGCTTTGGGCGAGATCACCAAAAAATTCCACCATTAAGGCGTAAGCGCTGCTATCGCCTTGCTTTTTCATAAACCAAGCTACGGGCTCGTCTTCGCTTAGTTCCATCGCGACCGTGATATCAGGGTGTGTGCGTTGGATCAGCGCAATGTCGACGGAGTCGGCAATAGTAAAGTCGATGTCACCATTCGCGACTTGTTTGAGGAGTTCGTCGTCATCGGCATCTTGGACGACTTGCCAAGACAGTGCGGGATGGGCTTTTTTCAGTGATTGCAGTGTTAAGTCATGACTGGAGCCTTCAACCACTGCCATCACAGCATCATCTCGGTTGAAATCGTCGACATCACGCGGTCGCCAGTGGCCGTTTTTATACACCACTTGCTGGCTGACAAAATAGTACGCAGGACCGGGGCGAAAGGCGTCAAGACGTTGCGGTGTGATGGTCAGACCCGCGGCAATAATATCGACATCGCCACGTTCTAGCGCTGGAAAGAGGCCAGAAAGCGTATAGGTGGGCGTCATTTCCAATTTCACGCCCAGCTTGTCGGCAAAGCGCTTGGCTAGATCATAATCTAGGCCGGTTGGGCCATTGGGACCGATGTAATAAGAAAGCTGGTTGTTGAGTGTGCCCACTCGTAGCACACCGCGATCGCGGATTTTTTCGAGGGTCGTCCGATCATCAAAATGCCAATCACAGCCCGCCAAAGGCAGGGTTAGCAGCACAAGGGCCACGCAGGCAATCCAAGATGGCAGAGTAAATCGACGCTGTCTCAAAGGCTGTTGCTCTTGTTGCGGGCCGGCGTGAAGACACAGGCCGTGATCAATGGACCCTCCATTCTACGTGAATAGGCGTCCGACCGATAGAGGGGAAATTTTTTGCGCAAACGGTTGCGTCAGGTGTGTTGCCCGCGAAGATTTTCCCCTATAATGGCCGCCGCTTGCTTAAAAGGCCAGCAAAAAATGGGCGTGAACCTGCGGACAGCAAAGGCTGCCAGTGTGAGTGGTGATACCCAAGTTTACATGTCAACGCGTGTTAATTTGGGTATACCCCTTTCACTAACTGCTAACGAGAGACGTACGCACATGGATATTTTGCGTGGTTCCCCCGCACTGTCTGAGTTTCGTGTCAATAAACTGCTGGCTAGCTGTCAAGCGCATCAGTTGCCAGTCACGGCGCTGTATGCTGAGTTTATTCACTTCGCTGATTTGCATCACCCCTTGGATAGCGCGAGTCGCGAAAAGCTCGAAAAGTTGCTGACTTACGGGCCCACTTTACCGCCGCATGCGCCTGAAGGGACGTTGTTTCTCGTTACGCCTCGTCCCGGTACCTTGTCGCCGTGGTCATCCAAGGCAACCGATATTGCCCATAACTGCGGCTTGGACGCGGTGAAGCGCTTGGAGCGTGGTACAGCGTACTATATTCAGTTATCTGCGCCTTTGACCAGTGAGCAACACGCAACCTTAATCGGATTGTTGCACGATCGGATGATGGAAGCTGTGTTCGATGAGCTTGAGGCCGCCGCGGTGCTGTTTGAGCAAGCGGAACCTGCGCCGATGCATAGCGTAGACATTCTCTCTGGTGGCCGAGCCGCCTTAGTTGAGGCGAACCAAGCCTTAGGGTTGGCACTGGCAGAAGACGAAATTGACTATCTGGTCGAGAATTTCACCCAGCTGGGGCGTAACCCAAACGACATCGAACTGATGATGTTTGCGCAAGCTAACTCAGAGCATTGCCGACACAAAATTTTCAACGCCGACTGGACTATTGATGGTCAAAAACAGCCTAAGTCACTGTTTAAGATGATCAAAAATACCTATGAGCAAACCCCAGATAACGTGCTGTCGGCGTATAAAGACAACGCAGCCGTGATGACGGGCTCAAACGTTGGACGCTTTTTCCCCACTCCAGAGAGCCACACTTATCAATATCATCATGAGCCGGCTCATATTTTGATGAAGGTGGAAACCCATAACCATCCCACCGCGATTTCACCGTGGCCAGGCGCGGCAACAGGCTCTGGCGGTGAGATTCGTGATGAGGGGGCGACCGGTGTTGGGGGCAAACCTAAGGCAGGATTGGTCGGTTTTTCCGTCTCTAACCTCAAAATTCCGGGCTTTATTCAGCCGTGGGAGCGAGATTATGGCAAGCCTGAGCGCATTGCTACTGCGCTCGATATTATGCTGGAAGGCCCGCTAGGCGGCGCGGCGTTTAACAACGAATTTGGTCGCCCTAACTTGCTGGGTTATTTCCGCACCTATGAGCAATTGGTGACCTCGCATGCCGGTGAGGAAGTGCGTGGCTATCACAAACCCATCATGATCGCCGGTGGAATGGGTAACATCCGCGACGGCCATGTGCAAAAAGGCGAGATAGATGTGGGCGCCAAACTGATTGTGTTAGGTGGCCCGGCGATGAACATCGGCCTTGGCGGCGGGGCGGCATCGTCGATGGCATCAGGCCAGTCGG
This sequence comes from Salinivibrio sp. PR5, assembly GCF_001996085.1. Classification (NCBI taxonomy): domain Bacteria; kingdom Pseudomonadati; phylum Pseudomonadota; class Gammaproteobacteria; order Vibrionales; family Vibrionaceae; genus Salinivibrio; species Salinivibrio sp. PR5. The sequence continues at coordinate 26,344 of NZ_MUFK01000036.1, read as the reverse complement.
CGGAAGACTTAGACTTTGCCTCGGTACAGCGTGAGAATCCAGAAATGGAGCGTCGCTGCCAAGAGGTGATCGATCGTTGCTGGCAGCTTGGCGACGATAATCCGATTGCCTTTATCCACGATGTGGGCGCAGGTGGCCTGTCCAATGCGATGCCAGAGCTAGTCGATGATGGCGGCCGCGGTGGACGCTTTAACTTGCGTGACATTCCGAATGATGAGCCGGGAATGAGTCCGCTCGCCATTTGGTGTAACGAGTCACAAGAGCGTTATGTCTTGGCGGTTAAACCGGAAAATATGGCGCTTTTCGAAGCCTTATGCGAGCGTGAACGGGCGCCGTACGCGGTGATTGGTGAGGCCACCGATGCGCGTCATCTGTCGCTTGAAGACAGCCACTTCGACAATACCCCTATCGACATGCCGATGGATATCTTGCTGGGTAAAGCGCCCAAAATGCACCGGGATGTGACCCGTCAGCAAGTGACAGGTACCGCGCTTAACACCCAAGGCATTGAGCTAGCGGAAGCCTGTGAGCGTGTTTTACGCTTGCCGGCGGTGGCGGAGAAAACCTTCTTGATCACCATCGGTGACCGTTCGGTGACCGGACTGGTTGCGCGTGACCAAATGGTCGGCCCTTGGCAGGTACCCGTCGCTAACTGTGCGGTGACGGCGGCCAGCTATGACAGTTATCACGGCGAGGCGATGGCGATGGGTGAGCGTCCCCCAGCTGCCTTGCTCGACTTTGCTGCTTCTGCCCGTATGGCGGTCGGCGAAGCACTTACCAATATCGCCTGTGCCGATATTGGTAGCCTGACTAACATTAAACTGTCTGCAAACTGGATGTCCGCGGCAGGTCATCCGGGCGAAGACGCCGGCTTGTACGAAGCGGTTAAAGCCGTGGGCGAGGAGCTGTGTCCTGAGCTGTCACTGACCATTCCGGTGGGTAAAGACTCGATGTCGATGAAAACCCAGTGGCAGCAAGACGGTGAAAACAAAACCGTCACCGCGCCGATGTCGCTGATTATCACCGCCTTTGGCCGCGTGGAAGATGTGCGTCGTACCGTGACCCCACAACTGCGTACCGATAAAGGTGACAGCCACTTGATCGCGATTGACCTCGGTGAGGGCGCGCAGCGTCTGGGCGCAACCGCGTTGGCTCAGGTTTACCACCAATTGGGCGATAAGCCTGCCGATGTCACCAGCAGTGCCCGCCTAAAAGGCTTTTTCAATGCGATGCAAACCTTGGTAGCAGAGCAAAAGTTACTGGCGTATCACGATCGAGCCGATGGCGGACTGTTCGTAACCTTGGCGGAAATGGCGTTTGCCGGTCACACCGGTATTGACGTGGATATCGCCCGTTTAGGCGACGATGCCTTGTCGGTACTGTTTAACGAAGAACTGGGCGCGGTGATCCAAGTGGCGGCGCAAGATCTCGAGCGTGTTAATGCGGTGTTGGATGAACATCAATTAACCGCATGCAGCCACCTGATTGGCGGCTTAAGCGATAGCGATGAGATTATCTTGCGTCATGGTGAGGCGCCTATCTATCAAGCCAGTCGCCAGCACTTACGTCAGATTTGGGCTGAAACCACCTATCAGATGCAAGCGCGTCGCGATAATCCGGACTGCGCTCGTCAAGAGTTTGACGCCAAGCAGGCAGCCGATCCTGGGTTGCACGCCAGCCTGAGCTTTGATGTGCATGAAGATATTGCTGCGCCATATATCGCTACCGGTCAACAACCGACGATGGCTATTTTGCGTGAGCAAGGCGTGAACTCGCATGTGGAAATGGCTGCCGCCTTCGATCGCGCTGGCTTTAACGCTGTGGATGTTCATATGAGTGACATTCTCTCCGGGCGCGTCAGTTTGGACGGTTTCCAAGGGCTGGTGGCCTGTGGCGGTTTCTCTTACGGTGACGTGTTAGGCGCTGGTGAAGGTTGGGCGAAATCAATTCTGTTTAACAGCCGCGCACGCGATCAATTCAGCGACTTCTTTACGCGTGAAGATACCTTGGCACTTGGCGTGTGTAACGGCTGCCAGATGCTATCGAACCTGCATGAACTGATCCCAGGCGCCGCACACTGGCCACGATTTGTTCGTAATGAGTCGGAGCGCTTTGAAGCGCGCTTTAGCCTAGTGGAAGTGCAATCAAGCCCATCCGCCTTCTTTGCTGGGATGGCGGGTTCACGGATGCCCATTGCGGTATCGCATGGTGAAGGACGTGTTGAGGTGCGTGATGCAGAGCATCTAGCGGCTATTGAGGCGTCAGGTACGGTGGCGTTGCGTTACACCGATAATCACGGCCAGCCAACACAAGCCTATCCTGCCAACCCGAATGGCTCACCAAATGGCATTACCGCGCTGACCACTGAGTCGGGCCGCGTCACCATTATGATGCCGCACCCTGAGCGGGTATTCCGTACGGTTGCTAACTCTTGGCACCCTGATGATTGGGGCGAAGACAGTGCGTGGATGCGCATGTTCCGCAACGCGCGGGTCACACTGGGATAAGCCTTATACCAATCAAAGCCGCCAATCTATGGCGGCTTTTTAGTGATAAGCGTGAATCGATGGATGATTTTTTATCCGGCTGCGATACAATTTCAGCTAAACAACTGATCCATCAGGACCGGCTGCGGCCAACGAGAAGGATAACGGAATGAAAAAAATTGAAGCCATCATCAAGCCATTTAAACTCGATGACGTACGCGAAGCACTTGCCGACGTGGGCATCACGGGGATGACTGTCTCAGAAGTAAAAGGTTTTGGTCGTCAGAAAGGTCATACTGAGCTTTACCGAGGCGCTGAATACATGGTCGACTTTCTGCCTAAGGTCAAGCTGGAAGTCGTGGTCGCGAATGATGTCGCAGAACAGTGTGTTGAAACCATCATTGATACCGCACAAACCGGTAAAATTGGTGATGGTAAAATCTTTGTCTTCGATGTTGAACGCGTGGTGCGTATCCGTACCGGTGAAGAAGACGAAGAAGCGATTTAATATCGCGAGTTGGACTAATACGGTAAGCAACAAAAAGCCAAGCGTGATGCTTGGCTTTGTTGTTTGTGTGGCGTGGTGATTGGCTACGCGCCAGGGTTGGCCGGATGCGCTTGATAACGACCCGGCTTATGATTCATCGCCAAGACTACGTTGAGCACAATCGCGCCAACCACCGACCACATCAAGAGATTGAGGTCGATGAGGAAGAAAGATAACGCCAGGATGGTACAGTCGATACCCATTTGCAATTTTCCTGCCGAGATCCCAAACTTGTCCTGACAATAAAGCACCAGTACGTTAAAACCGCCTAAGCTGGCATTGTGGCGGAAAATCATCAACATGCCGACGCCCATCAGCAAGCCACCAATGACCGCACAATAGGCGGGGGCCAACCAAGTGATTTGAAAAAAGTAGGCGATATGATCGGCCATCACGGACACCGCGCCACCGGCGAGTAAGCTACGCACAGCAAAGCGCGGGCTCATACGAAACCAAGCCATCAAATAAAACGGACAGTTACACAGAAAGTACAGGGTGCCGAAGGACAGGTCAGTAAATTGGCTGACTAACAAAGCAAGGCCAGTCGTCCCGCCGGTTAACAGTCCGGCCTGTTGCAAGAAAAACACCCCTTGTGCGACGAGAAACGCCCCAGAGGCAATGGCGATCACATCTTCTTTTAAGCTGTGTTGATATCGGCTCACACGGCTTCTCCCTACATAAACAGCAACAAAAAGTCCGCCAAAACCCAACTGGGGCGGCGGTTAAATAAGGTTAATGGGAATTGCGGGCGCGGATTTTATCGCCAAATGAGAGTAATAAAAAGTCAGCCAAGTAAATCACTGGCTGATAGGATGTCAGCAATTTGATACTCGCGTGTAAATTGTTTACAGCGCACAATCTGCATTTCTGTATGGCGGACTAATCTGGCACAACCGACGTATAAAAAAAACGGCCGATTGACACTACCTGTTGCAGTGGTTTTTTTGTAGAATGACAAACGCAGTAATGGCGGTAGCGTAAACGTTTGCGTCGGGCTTTTAAAACGCCGACCTTTCCGCCTGTTTGCCTTGGTTTAGTCACTTTAAATGTGTAAGGCGACTAACCCAAGGTGTGGTGCACTATGCCATATCAAAACCATTCGAGCTATCGGGCCAACTTGGGTACGGATAGCATTCGCTTTAAGGGTAATAGCCCGCCACCATTGAGTCAGGAGAGACAAATGCTAAAGCGTGACATGAAGATTGCGGATTACGATCCGGCACTGTTCGCAGCCATTGAAGAAGAAACGGCTCGTCAGGAAGAACACATTGAGCTGATTGCGTCAGAAAACTATACCAGCCCACGCGTCATGGAAGCGCAAGGCTCTCAACTGACCAACAAATATGCCGAAGGCTACCCCGGCAAGCGTTATTACGGCGGCTGTGAGCATGTCGATAAAGTGGAAGCTCTTGCGATTGAGCGTGCGTGTGAATTGTTTGGTTGTGAATATGCCAACGTACAACCTCACTCTGGCTCACAAGCTAACAGTGCTGTGTATATGGCGCTGCTAAACCCAGGCGATAAGGTTTTAGGCATGAGCTTGGCGCATGGTGGCCACTTAACGCACGGCTCTCCGGTCAACTTTTCAGGCAAACACTATGAAGTAGTTGCGTACGGCATTGATGAAGCGGGTAAGATTGATTACGAGCAAATGGAACAGCTCGCGCTGGAACATAAGCCGAAAATGATCATTGGTGGCTTCTCTGCCTATTCGCAAGTGGTGGATTGGAAGCGTATGCGTGAAATCGCCGACAAAGTGGGCGCTTGGTTCATGGTGGACATGGCACACGTTGCTGGTTTGATTGCAGCAGGCGTGTATCCAGATCCATTGCCGCATGCACACGTGGTTACCACCACCACCCATAAAACCCTAGCAGGGCCGCGCGGCGGTTTGATCCTGTCTAATGCGGGTGAAGACCTCTACAAAAAGCTCAACTCTGCGGTGTTCCCAGGTGGCCAAGGTGGCCCACTGATGCACGTGATTGCGGGTAAAGCTGTCGCGTTTAAAGAGGCGATGGAACCTGAGTTTAAAGCCTATCAAGCGCGCGTGATTGATAACGCGCGTGCAATGGTGAAGGGGTTCCAAGCACGCGGTTATAACATCGTGTCAGGGTCAACCGACAACCACTTGTTCTTGGTTGATTTGATTGACAAAGACATCACTGGTAAAGAAGCGGATGCTGCGCTCGGTGCCGCGAATATCACAGTGAACAAAAACAGTGTGCCGAACGATCCACGTAGCCCGTTTGTCACCTCAGGCATTCGTGTAGGGACGCCAGCGATTACACGCCGTGGCTTTACCGAGCAAGACGCTGAACAGCTCGCGCATTGGATGTGTGATGTGTTAGATAACATCAACAATGAGCAAGTGATTGCTGAAACTAAAGAAAAAGTTCAAGCCATTTGCCGCCGCCTACCGGTTTATGCGTAACCGGTAAGCGTTGTAAGTGAAACAGCAAAGGCGCCTTCAGGCGCCTTTTTTGTGCGTGGTTAGCCACCGATTCATAGCGAAATCAGCTTTGCGCACAGAATCGTTACAAACTCGCCGTTTGCAGGCTTTTTCATAATCGCAAATCGGTTACACTAACGGGATGATATTGAGGAGGCTAGCCCCATGCACTGTCCATTCTGTGGTGCAACCGACACCAAAGTGATCGATTCTCGACTCGTCGCCGATGGCCATCAAGTTCGTCGTCGTCGCCAGTGTTTGGCGTGCGCAGAACGCTATACCACGTTCGAAACGGCAGAGCTGGTGATGCCACGCATCATCAAAACCAATGGTAATCGTGAGCCTTTTGACGAAGAAAAGCTGCGCGGTGGCATTCAGCGCGCACTGGAAAAACGGCCTGTCAGTGCGGACGATATTGAAAAAGCGATCAACAGCATTAAATCACGCCTTCGCGCGACCGGTGAGCGAGAGATTAGTTCTGCCTCGGTTGGTAACTTAGTGATGGAAGCACTCAAAGAGCTCGATAAAGTGGCGTATATCCGTTTTGCCTCTGTCTATCACAGCTTTGAAGATATTCGTGAGTTCGGTGAAGAAATTGCTCGGCTGCAAAAATGAGTAACAACCAACGCGATAACACCATGATGGCGCGCGCACTCGCGCTTGCCGCTCAAGGGCGCTTTACCACGACCCCGAATCCCAATGTGGGCTGTGTGATTGCGCATGGTGACGACATTGTTGGTGAGGGGTTTCATCTTGCTCCCGGCGGGCCACATGCCGAGGTACACGCTTTAAAGGCGGCGGGGAAACGTGCACAAGGGGCGACAGCTTATGTCACCTTAGAGCCTTGCTCTCACTATGGTCGCACGCCACCGTGTTGCGATGCCTTAATTGCCGCTAACGTCAGTCGCGTAGTGTGTGCCATGCAAGATCCCAATCCTCAAGTGGCAGGGCGAGGCATCGCGCGCTTACAAGAAGCAGGTATTGAGGTGGTCGTCGGTGTGATGGCCGAGCAGGCCAAGGCGCTAAACCCCGGCTTCATTAAGCGAATGCTCACCCAAATGCCGTATGTACAGCTTAAGCTGGCAGGGAGCCTCGATGGCCGGACCGCCTTAGCCAATGGCCAAAGTAAATGGATCACCGGTGAGTCTGCACGCGCCGATGTGCAAGCGTTTCGTGCTCAAGCCAGTGCCATTTTATCGACCAGCGCCACGGTATTGGCCGATAACCCCAGCCTCAATGTACGTCAAAGCCAACTTCCTCGAGCCACGCTCGATGCTTATCCGCAATCGACTGTGCGCCAACCGACACGTGTTGTGCTAGATAGAGATAATAAAACTTCACCGGATGCAACCGTCTATCAGCTTGACGGTGATGTGATCCGTATTGTTGATTCACCGAGTAATCATGCGTGGCCGGATAACGTGCAAGAATGGGTAATGCCCGATGCGTCACTCACCGCTATCCTTCGCGCATTGGCGGAACATGATATTGACAAAGTGTGGGTCGAAGCGGGCGCAAGGCTAGCGGGTCAGCTTCTCACTGAATCGTTAGTCGATGAACTGATTGTTTACCAAGCCCCCGTCCTGTTAGGAGGCGACAGTCGCCCCTTGGTTGCTTTAGATGGGATGCAACGGATGGACGATGCACCGCGCTTTTACTTTAATCACGTGACGAGGCTCGGTGACGATGTTCGCTTAACCGCCATGCTCTCTGAGCATGCCGTGATCACGCAAGAGTACGAATAACGATGTTTACTGGAATTATCGAAGCGGTAGGCCGAGTAGAACGCTTGACTCGCCGCGGGCAAGACATGACTTTGACTATCGACAGTGGCGAGCTTGATCTCTGTGATGTCAAACTGGGTGACAGTATCGCCACCAATGGGGTGTGCTTGACCGTGGTTGCATTGAGCGCAACGGGCTACAGCGCAGATGTGTCATCTGAAACCCTTGCGCGTTCATCACTGGGGCACTTGTCGGTCGGAGACAAGGTCAATCTTGAAAAGGCGATGCTACCCACCACGCGATTTGGCGGCCACATGGTGGCGGGCCATGTTGATGGCCTCGGTGAAGTTACCTCAGTGAACCAAACCGGCCGCGCGTGGGAATACTGGATTAGATTACCGTCTGAGCTCGCCAAATATGTGGCATTGAAAGGCTCGATCACGGTAGATGGGATTAGCCTGACGGTGAACGATGTCAATGGCAGTACATTTAAGCTCACCATCGTGCCGCATACCGCTGAACAAACCACGATTCAAACGTTTGCCCCTGGGCGCAAAGTGAACATCGAAGTTGATGTGATCGCCCGTTACCTTGAGCGATTAATGCTCGGTGACAAGGCGGCTGAACCCACACAATCAACGGGAGTCAGCCTTGATACGCTGGCCCGTTCCGGCTTTTTGAAATAAGGAATCCAAGATGGCAATAAGTAGTGCCCAAGAAATCATTGACGATATCCGCCAAGGTAAAATGGTGGTATTGATGGATGACGAAGATCGCGAAAATGAAGGCGATTTGATCATTGCGGCCGAAGCGATCACGCCAGAAGCTATCAATTTCATGGCCACCCATGGTCGGGGCTTGATTTGCTTAACGCTGACCCAACAGCGCTGTCAGCAGCTTGGATTACCTTTGATGGTGTCTGACAATAACGCGCAATTTTCCACTGCTTTCACGGTGTCAATTGAAGCGGCGGAAGGGGTGACCACCGGCATTTCTGCGGCCGATCGTGCACGTACCGTACAAGCTGCGGTCGCGCCTAATGCGAAAGCTGCCGATTTAGTTCAGCCGGGCCATGTGTTCCCGTTAATGGCACAAGAGGGTGGTGTTCTGACCCGTGCCGGCCACACTGAGGCAGGCTGTGATCTGGCCCGCTTAGGAGGCTTTAGTCCTGCGTCCGTGATTGTGGAAATCCTCAACGAAGATGGCACCATGGCGCGCCGCCCTGATTTGGAAGTGTTTTGTGAAAAGCACGGTATCAAGCTGGGCACCATTGCAGATTTGATTGAATACCGAAACCTTAACGAAACCACCATTGAGCGTGTTGCGTCTTGTAAATTGCCCACCGAATTTGGTGAGTTTGATTTGGTCACTTACCGTGACACCATTGATAACCAAATCCACTATGCGATGTGTAAAGGCGAAGTGACCGCAGATCCGACCTTGGTTCGCGTGCACTTGCAAGATACCTTTACCGATGTGCTTCAATCTGACCGAACGGCTGAGCGCAGCTGGAGCCTAACCCGTGCGATGCAACGGATCAGTCATGACGGTGGTGTGTTGGTGATTTTGGGGAAAGAAGAAACCAGCGATGCCATTATCAATAAGGTGAAAGCATTTGAAGCGCAAGATAAAGGCGAGCAGCCAGCTAGCGCCAAATGGCAAGGCACGTCACGCCGTGTTGGCATTGGCTCGCAAATATTGGCAGACCTTGGCGTTAAGCAAATGCGTTTGCTTTCGTCATCAACGAAACGCTATCACGCACTATCAGGCTTTGGGTTGAACGTGGTGGAATACGTCACCGAATAACCTAACAAGCAAGGCTGCGCGATGTGCAACAGGGGTGGCGGGCACGGAACATGGTGCCATTCGCTAAAAATGTGGTAGAATCGCGCGGTTTCTCATTCCGGAAAGCAAGTCACAGGAAGGCTCATGAACGTAATCGAAGGTGCATTTGCCGCGCCCAACGCGCAGGTTGCCATTGTTATCTCTCGCTTTAATAGCTTTATCAACGAGAGTTTACTATCAGGTGCGATCGACGCACTGAAGCGCCAAGGCCAAGTCAGCGAAGATAATATTACCGTGGTCCGCTGTCCCGGTGCCTACGAGTTGCCTTTGGTGACCCAGAAACTAGCTAAAAGCGGTCGCTACGATGCGATTGTGGCGCTAGGTTCGGTGATCCGCGGTGGCACGCCCCACTTTGACTATGTGGCCGGAGAATGTAATAAAGGGTTAGCACAGGTTGCACTGGAGTTTGAAACCCCAGTCGCCTTTGGCGTGCTGACTGTTGACACCATTGAGCAAGCCATCGAACGCGCAGGTACCAAGGCTGGTAATAAAGGGGCAGAGGCTGCACTGAGCGCGCTTGAAATGGTCAATGTCCTGTCCCAGATTGAATCCTAAACGGGGGTTAGAGTGAAACCAGCCGCACGACGTAATGCACGCCAATTTGCATTGCAAGCCATCTATTCATGGCAACTGGCGCAAGGCAATATCGCAGATATTGAGGCACAATTCCTTGCAGCCGAAAAGTACGAAGAAGACGACCACAAAGACGCAGAGCCACTTCTGCGTGAGCCTGAAACCGATGTGGAATATTTCCGTAATCTGTTTAGCGGCGTGGTACTGAGTCATCAAGAGCTAGACAGCAAAATGCGTCCTTACTTGTCACGTCCATTGCAAGACTTGGACGACATGGAGCACGCACTACTGCGTTTGGCGATGTACGAATTGGTGAAACGTGAAGATGTGCCGTATAAAGTCGTGATTAATGAAGCGGTGGAACTGGCGAAGCGTTTTGGCGCCGAAGACAGCCACAAGTTTGTGAATGGTGTGCTTGATAAAGCGGCCCCACGACTTCGTTAATTACCTCCCTTTCAAGGCCAGCCCCGCTGGCCTTTTTATTTTTAGATGCAATACCACGAAAGCCATTATGACGCGCAACGAATTTGATCTGATTCGCGATTATTTCGCTCGTCAGCCAGTGAGCCGCCGCGATGTGGCGCTAGGCATTGGTGACGACTGTGCCATTACCCAAGTCCCCGAGGGCTGTCAGCTCGCCATCACCACAGATACCATGGTAGAAGGGACCCACTTTCTTGCTACAGCCAGTGCTTCCGATGTTGCGCATAAAGCGTTGGCATCGAATTTAAGCGATTTAGCAGCAATGGGGGCGATGCCTGCATGGTGCTCGCTGGCGCTGACTTTACCGGAACCGGATGAAGCGTGGGTGGCAGGATTCTGCCAAGGTTTCTCTGCGCTTGCCGAATACTTTCAAGTCCAGCTGATTGGCGGTGACACCACACGTGGGCCCAAAAGCATTACCATGACCTTACATGGCCATGTCCCTCATGGAAAGGCATTAACTCGCGATGGTGCTAAGCCTGGGGATTGGTTATATGTCACCGGTACCTTGGGGGATAGCCAAGCAGGACTGAACTATGTCCTTGGTAAGCCGGTGACCGATGAGGCACGGGCGGCCACATTGATTAATCGGCATTATCGCGCGCAGCCTCGCGTAGCGGCAGGCCAAGCTTTACGGGGTATCGCCTCGGCAGCGATTGATATTTCCGATGGGCTAGTGGCTGATATTCAGCATATTATCAAAGCCAGTGGTGTGGGCGCATCCATTGATGTGACCCAACTGCCGCTGTCGGAGGCGTTATTAGCGGATGTGGACAGCTATGAAACCGCGCAAAAGCTTGCCTTAACCAGTGGCGAAGAATATGAATTGTGCTTTACCGTACCGGAAATGTATCGCGGGACGTTAGAGACAACACTGAAACACACTGGGGTCACCGCCACTTGTATTGGTCAAATAAATGGCAGTCAGTCTTTACAATTGATGGCCGATGGTAATCCCTTAGACTGGACGCTATCAGGATGGGATCACTTTAAGGAGTTGGACAGTGACAGATCCTAAGCAGCGTTTATCGCTTAAAAATCCGTTGCATTTGCTGGCCGTTGGGCTGGGGAGCGGGCTCTCTCCGGTGGTGCCGGGGACGGTTGGTACCTTGTTTGCGGTGCCTTTTTATTGGCTACTTGCTACCTACACAGCGCCAGTCGGTTTATGGATAGCTATTCTTGTCGGTAGCCTTGCAGGCATTGTGATTTGCGGTCGTACCTCTGCGGATATGAAAGTGCATGATCACGGCGCGATTGTGTGGGATGAATTTGTTGGCTTTTGGATCACCATGGCATTGGTGCCAAGCACCGACTGGCAGATTATATTGGCGGGCTTCGTGATGTTTCGACTCTTCGATATGATTAAGCCATGGCCTATCAGTTGGTTGGACAAGCATGTTCATGGCGGGCTAGGGATCATGCTCGATGATATCCTTGCCGGCGTGATGGCCATGTTGAGCCTTTGGGCGTGGGTGACTTACATTTAATCAACCAACCCTTGGCCACGAAAAATGCCGCGTGTTCAACGCGGCATTTTTGTATGGGTCAGTCGTAGAGGGTTAGCGCATTGTCTGGCTGAGTTTTTGATCGACAGAGAGATTGCCAGCCCCACTGAACACTAATGAGACGGCGGCAGCCAGTAATGCCAATCCAAACTCATACCCGTTGTTGCTTAGAAACAGGCCGTGATCCCAGTGTACGGTAACAATCGCGACCAGCATAGTGATTGCCGTGACCGCCGCAGCAGGGCGCGTCAATAGACCAATCAACAACAGCACACCGCCAAAAAATTCCGCACTACCTGCCATCAACGCCATTAGCACACCAGGCTCAAGGCCAATCGATGCCATCCATTGGCCCGTTCCTTCAAGGCCATAGCCGCCAAACCAACCAAACAGTTTTTGCGCGCCATGAGCGATCAAAATCACTCCGACAGGAAGGCGCAAAGCTAAGGGGGCAAAGCTTGATTGAGTGGAAAGCAGAGTGTGTAAACGTTGACGCATAGAGCACCTCTTCGAAAAATTTGATAGATATTGACGTTACTCGCCGGATTGAGAGTAATGATAAAGGTGAGGTGTCCAAATAATAAGTAGCAGAGCTTGATGGATATGTTCGGATATTTTGAACAAACACCAAATGAAACGAGGTAAAGAACAGCAAATAGCGACCAAAGAAGGAGGAGATAATGGTTTACTGGCGCTCCCACAGGGACTCGAACCCCGATCGGTCGCTTAGGAGGCGACTGCTCTATCCTGTTGAGCTATGGGAGCGCGGGCAGCCATTATACGTAAAAACAGGCGCGATTTAAGCGCCTGTTTCAATTTAGTTTACTCCTTTGGTGACAATATCACCGATCTGAATGCTGCCTATCAAGCTGTCGGGTTGGATAACCGCTTCGGCACTGCTTTCATAAACACGCGCAACGGTTAATGTCATTCCGCTTTTACGGCGCTGCGTGCGCACAATCCCTAAATCATCAGTGAAAGAAGCGAGATGCCACAGTTGTAACTGATCACCCTGTTTCACCCCATTGATTCGTCCAACGTTGATTTGTGCGATATTGTCTTTTAGCGCCACAATTTTGGGTTTGCTGGCGCGGCAGGATAGGGCCGACTCTAAATCCAGCAAGATGTTACGACTCATGCGTCGTGCCATTTGCCCGTAAGGCGATTGCCAAAAACGCGCTGTTTGGGTATCCACTTGGCTATGGCGCTCAAAAGGCCATTTGGCAACATCACGATAGCGGCGCTGGAAAATGACTTCACCGCTTTCAGCGTCCATCGCTTGTACATTGACCGCCAATTGCCGATTGTCTTGCGAACGGCCGAAGCTGCCACTGTCTGTGGTCGCAGAGAGATCGGTAATGGCTCCAGTGACAACAAATTGCGCGTCTTTATCTTCCGCCAGCATCGCGACAGCTTGCGGGGCGTTCGGCGAAACATCGACATTCGCAATACCACGGCCAACAAAGCTTTGTCCGTGTTGAGTGACTTCTCGACTAAGCAGCACAGAAAAATCATCACCAAATTGGTAAATTCCTCCCAAGGCCGCTTGTTGAGGCGACACAATCGGGAAGCGTGTCATCACCATTCCTTTCTTATACTGTGTCTTGTGGCAAGCATTTGCCGATGGATAGATATCCACCCGCACATTGACCACATAATTGCCACCTTGAGTGCCTTCTTCCAGAATTAAGATCTCGCGCACTTCACTACCACTGAATTGGTAACCGGGCTTAACGGAGGTAAAAAATCGTTTGATTTGTTGCAAACTTCCTACATCGGCGCCGGAGAACTGCATGGCATCGAACGTGGCGGCTTCTAACGCGCGGACGCGTGCCGCTTGCTCGCTTTCAAGGATGGGCGAGCTGGCAGACACTTCATACCAAGCTGCCTGTGTGAGCGGCGTGATAAACAGAGAAAAAAGCAGGCCGAATCGCGCCAAACGGGTTTTCATAGTCAAGTTCTCACTTAGTAGGTATGGAAATTGCTTCGTTAACATAACAGGTAGGGTGGCAACCCTAACAAGAGCATGACGCATGAGAGATTGATGCAAGTTGTGTTCCGGAACACAAGGGTGACAATTCAAGGTAAAGGTTTGTGGTCCTTGTCCGATACTCTAAGAAGACACTTGTCTCACATCGATGACTGATCGCGGAGCATGATACGATGAAAAAGTGGATAGTGGCGGTATTAGCGCTGTTGACAGCAGGCTGTGCATATACGCCTATTTACAACGGGAAAGAGCCCTACTCGGGGAGTGAGTTCTTCCTCAAGCAGCGTCCTCGCCACACGCTGGACTATTTTTTAAATAGCATGGCCGATGAATTGCTGGCGACAAACGCTTACTTAACCGCACGTACCCCGTTGGCGGTCACGTCATTTGTAGACTTGCAAGACATGTCTGAAACGAACTGGTTAGGCAATACAGTAACCGAAGGGCTGATCTATCAGATGCAAAGCCGTGGCTTTACCGTCATAGACTTCAAATCGACCGGCGCGATTCGTGTCACTGAAGAAGGGGACTTTGCCATCAGCCGTGATTGGAAAGAGTTAAACCCTGAACAGCAGATTGATTATATCTTGACAGGTACCATGCTACGACAAGGTGGAGGGGTACTGGTCAATGCGCGTATTATTGGTATGGAGTCGCGTGTTGTGGTCGCTTCTGCGCAAGGGTTTTTACCCGCAGACCGTATTGGTCGAGATATTGATACGCTTTATAAAGTGCGCATGCGTGATGGCGTCATTATTCGTGATGATCAGAACCGCATCAAGCGTGAAACAGTCGTGCTTAAGCCTTAACCGAGACAGGATGATTCATGAGCATAAAACATGGACTTTGCCTTTTAGCCCTAATCGCTTTAACCGCATGTCAGCCTCTGACCAGGATGAAAGAGGAGAACGTTATTTCTGCGGTTGGTATGGCATCAATCAGTGCTCAGCAAGGGGCCACGCAAGAAGAGCGTGAAACGCGGGCAATGCGGGCATCAAAAGTGGAGGCATATAAAGAGCTCAGTGAGCAGGTGTATGGACTTCGAGTCAGTGGTCGCACCCGTGTGGAGGATCAAAGTCTTGGCCGTGATAGCACACAAGGCGCTGTCGACGGTATTATCCGCGGTGCCGAAGTGGTGGCAAGTTACAAAGTCGGTGACAGCTACGTGACCGAACTGGAGCTGGATTTAGACTTGATGCAAAAAATGAAGCGCTATGGTGAGTCGCAAAACATCCCCCGTAACGAAAATATTATCTTTTAATTCACCTCTTCTCCGCGCAATCAGCGAGCCACAGGGCTCGCTTTTTATTAGCCGTCATTGGCAGCTAAGCTTCGTTGCTTTACCGATCGAGTTGTATCATTGGGAGGTGTGCGTGCGCAGTGGGAATACGCGCTGCGGCCAGCATAAAGCGGTTAAGTAAGGAGATGTCAGTACGCAGTGTCAGGTAGCTCGGCGTATACTAAAGCGCGAGCTACGCTTTTACATTGGTGCCAAGGGTTTTCCGGCCTGACGCATTGCCGTCATGGTCATAAGTCAGCTCTGACTTGCCGCCGCTTTCTTGGAACAAATTACGTAACCGATGGATGCTTAAACTTGCGCGTTGTAGCGCCATCCCATTGGTCTCGTTTTGTTGCTTACAGGCTTGAATGTGCTGTTGGATGGTGTTGACGTATTCAACGCATTGCGGGTCGCCTTGAAGCTTTTCTCGCTCAGGGTGCTGTGCGAGTTGGCTATCAGCACGCTGTATTTCATTCACCAAGATTTGCTTTTGTTTGGCGGTGGCTTCGATGTCTTCCGACACCCGGCTGGCAATGGTTTTGGCTTCTTGCTCGAGCAGCGTTTTTAGCGACTGAACTCGCTCTAGCTGCTGCTCGAGAAGGACGGACAGGGGCGCATTTTGACTCATAAACTATCCCGCCAGATTAACTGTCGTTCAAATCGTTCTCAAAGCGCATCATATTGGCAGCGAGTTTGTCAGCATCGACTTTATACGAACCATTGGCAATGGCTTGTTTAATTTCAGCGACTTTCGCACTGTCAAAATACGGCTCAGAGGCCATTTGCTGATTCATTTTTCCGATCTCTCGGCTTTGATGGCTCAGCGACACTGCATCATCTTGACTGGTCGTGCGTTGCTGTTCACGCACGGCGCTCCCTTGCGCCTCTTGTGTCTTATTCTGGTTCCCGCTATTGCGGGTTGTGGTCAGCGGTTGCTGGTTACCACGTAGTTGATCAATACTCGCCATAAACGTCGCCTTACTGTCAGTCGCTTTTGAGTCCGTTGCTCAGCGTATCGGCATTCCTTTTGCTAACTTTAGCATTCGGGCGTAAAAAATTAGAAATTTACCGTCACTTCGCCCACCGCCGAGATTGTAGCATCGACAATCCGATTGGATTTATCGTTCTTGACTTTTATTTGCTCTCCTAGAGCACCGTCACTTAATGCCGTACCTTTTGCAACAATATTGAGTCCGTTTCCACGTGCAGTGATAACAACGTCATCATTTCGACACACGGCACACACATCGTTACTGCTGATGGGCTGACCAATCCCGACCGTTCTCTTTACTTTCGAGCCTATTAGGCGCGCTGGACTGGTGTAGGTTTGGCCACGTTGAAACCGACTGTCAACCATTTGAATGGTCATATCACTCTCTGCAAGAGGCATGCCACGATCTAACGGGCGCTTGGCAACGACCAGTGGGATCATTAAGCGAATTTGGACTGGGATATACACCTGCCAGTCATCTTGAGGACACGAGACCATGACCGTTACCGAGGTATTCATGCGTTGTCGCCCTGGCACTTCGGTATCCAATGGCAACGGGCAATCGGTCAGGCGTAATCTCGAGTCAAGGTTGCCGGCTGTGATGTCGAGCTCACCGTTTTTGGGCACCGAAATGATAGACTCGACATGTCGTTCTGCCGCTTCTCTGACCGCATCCATTTGACTTACCGTCGCAGCGGCTATACTTACGCTAAAGCTTGTGAATAAGCTGACGATAAATAAACGTAATATCTGATACATAGATCCAAACCATTGATGACGACCAAAGAAGAAATTTTCCCTTCTTTCTCGAGAGTAGTGCAATAACCCACTACTATTATCATGCTACTCTACATAAAAAACGGGGCAACATGGAGTTTATCTTATGACAGGTGGTGTTCTTGATTCGGTCAACCAGCGAACGCAGCTGGTAGGACAAAACCGGTTAGAGCTGTTGACTTTCCGCCTGATGAGAAACCAACGCTTTGGCATTAACGTCTTTAAAGTAAAGGAAGTTCTTCAGTGCCCTAAGTTAACCGCGATGGCAAATTTGCATCCCTTAGTGAAAGGGGTCGCGCACATTCGCGGTCAAACAGTCTCTGTCATTGATATGAGCCTAGCAACTGGCGGGCCAGCTATTCCGGATCCCGAGAATCGTTTCGTGATCATTTCTGAGTTTAACCGTTCGATGCAGGGCTTTTTAGTTGGGTCGGTCGAGCGTATCGTGAATATGAATTGGGAAAAAATCCTCCCTCCGCCTCAAGGAACAGGCCGTTCTCACTACTTGACCGCCGTGACTGAAATTGACAATGAGCTGGTGGAAGTGCTGGATGTTGAAAAAATCCTGAATGAAATTGCACCCGTGAATGAGGAAATCAGTGAGGAGGTGCTCTCCAAGCGTGAAGAGCGTGAGGAAAGTGCACCGAGCCAAGTACTGGTCGCGGATGATTCGAGCGTGGCGCGTCGCCAAGTGAAGCGCGCTGTAGAAAGTGTCGGTTATGATGTTATCTTGGTACAAGATGGCAAAGAGGCACTGGATAAACTGAAAGAAATGGCAGCAGAAGGCAATATATATAGCCAGCTGGCATTGGTGATTTCAGATATTGAGATGCCGGAAATGGACGGTTACACCCTCACCACTGAAATCCGAAAAGATGCGAGCTTAAAAGATCTTCATGTAGTATTGCACTCATCTTTAAGCGGTGTATTTAACGAGGCCATGGTGCAGCGCGTGGGCGCCAACTCGTTTATCGCGAAATTCGACCCTGATGAATTGGGCTCTGCCGTCATCGAAGCGGTTAAGTCGTAACCCAAACAGAGCGATTGAGTTGATTAATGACAAATGTAGCAATCAGTGACCAAGAATATCGAGACTTCTGCAAGCATCTCGAATCGAAATGCGGCATCGTACTTGGGGATAGTAAACAATACCTAGTACGAAGCCGACTTAGTCCATTGGTCAATAAGTTTGGTTTGGCGTCACTCTCTGAATTGGTGAAATCGGTGATTACGGGCCGAAATCGAGAGTTGGCAGTCGCTGCAATCGATGCGATGACCACCAATGAAACCCTGTGGTTTCGTGACACCTACCCGTTTGAAGTGTTGGCCCATCGTCTGCTGCCTGAATTAGGCAAAGCCCGCAAGCCGATCAAAATTTGGTCGGCGGCGAGCTCATCCGGGCAAGAGCCGTATTCTATTGCCATGACAGTGGCTGAAACGCAGCAACGTAAGCCGGGCA
This sequence comes from Salinivibrio sp. PR5, assembly GCF_001996085.1. Taxonomy (NCBI): domain Bacteria; kingdom Pseudomonadati; phylum Pseudomonadota; class Gammaproteobacteria; order Vibrionales; family Vibrionaceae; genus Salinivibrio; species Salinivibrio sp. PR5. Next base: position 8,236 of record NZ_MUFK01000036.1, on the reverse strand, counting down.
TGCTAGGCAGTGTGAGTATTACTGCTACCGATATATCAACGTCGATGTTGGAAGCTTGCCGTCAGGGAATTTACGATAATCTTGCCCTAGGGCGTGGACTCTCACCGGAGCGTCGTCGTACCTTCTTTGAAGATGTCGGTGATGGCAAGATGCGGGTGAAAGAGAACATTAAGCGTATGGTGACATTCCGCCCGCAGAACCTGATGGAAAGCTATAGTTTATTAGGTAAGTTCGACATTATTTTTTGTCGTAACGTCTTGATTTACTTCTCGCCAGACATGAAGGCTCAGGTGTTAAACCAGATGGCGGGGGCGCTTAACCCAGGCGGACACTTAATTCTTGGAGCGTCTGAGTCACTGACTGGGCTCACTGATAAATTTGAGATGATCCGGTGCAACCCCGGTATTATTTACAAACTCAAGTAATCCTTTTCAAAAGCGGCATCTTTCTTGCCGCTTTTTCTTTTCTGTTTGCCTCTTCTTTTGTGAGTATTGCCGCCGTCTCATCCAGATAATCCCGCGGCTTGTTTTCTATCTCATTGAAAATATAGTGTTTAGGTTGGATATTAAAAATTGGCATCAAGATTGCTTTGATGTGATGAGAAGAGTTTTGGAGGTTGCCCATGGCGATTACATTTGACAATGCATTAGGCGTACACCAGCACACTGTCGGCGTACGCGCTACGCGGGCAGAGACGCTGTCTAGCAACATTGCTAATGCCAATACGCCAGGCTACAAAGCACAAGATATCGACTTTAAACGTGCTCTGCAGGCGGCAACCTCAGGGGCAAGTATTGGCCTAAGCCGCACTAATGAGCGGCACATTGCTGCCACCACTCACGTGGCGGGCGAGAAGAAGTACCGCGTGCCTACGCAACCTGATACTGGGGATGGCAACACGGTTGATGCTCAGCTCGAAAAGAATTTGTTTATGCAGAATGCATTGGAATACCAAGCCTCACTGGATTTTCTTGGCTCAAAGTTCAAGAACATGAAAAAGGCATTGAAAGGGGAATAACCGATGAGCTTGTTTAATATCTTTAACGTATCTGGTTCGGCGATGAGCGCAGAGTCAGTGCGGTTGAACACCACATCAAGCAACCTAGCCAATGCCAATTCGGTAAGCAGTTCTGCGCAGGAAACCTATCGTGCACGGCATCCGATTTTTGCTGCAGAGCTTAACCGCTTCAAGCAGCAAAGTGGTGAGAGTGTGCCGGTGCACATTAAAGGTATCGTTGAGAGCCAAAAGCCTTTACGTGCCGAATATAACCCTGACCACCCGATGGCGAATGAAGAGGGTTATATCTTTAAACCCAACGTCAACGTGATGGAAGAAATGGCGAATATGATCTCCGCGTCGCGCGCCTACCAAACTAACGTGCAGGTTGCCGATGCGAGTAAACAAATGCTGATGCGTACGCTTCAGATGGGTCAGTAATGTAGGAGGCGATAATGGCCGGAATCGACGGTACAGGTTCGACTAGCGGACTGTCCTACATTGACCAGCTCAAGGCGCAGCAGGAGAAAAAACTGCAAGAGAGCCAGGAGAAAGTCACCGGACAGACTGAGCTCAAGCAGGAAGACTTTCTCTCACTGCTCACCAAGCAGCTGTCACAACAGGATCCGTTCAAGCCTGTCGACAATGACAAAATGATCTCCCAGATGGCGTCATTTGCGACGGTAGAAGGGATCGGCAAGATGAACAATCAATTTGATGCGTTCAATGAGTCGATTACTTCGAACCAAGCACTACAAGCGTCATCTTTGGTTGGCCGAGACGTACTGGTTCCTGGCTCGATGGGCGTCAAGCCTGAAGCGGGCGGAATCGCGGGTATGGTGAAACTGCCTCGCGCGCTCGACAACGTGAGTGTTCGGGTGGAGAACGAACAAGGCCAGCTATTGCGAACCTTCAGCATGGGGCCGAAGCCGCCCGGCGATCACCGGGTTGAGTGGGACGGCAACGATGACAACGGCAATCCGATGCCGGAAGGTCGCTATCGATTGAAAGTCAGCGGCATGGTTGATGGCAAAACTCAAGAGTTTGATTTATCAACCTATGCCAACGTGAACAGTGTCTTGCTGGGGAATGGCGACGGCAACGTGATGTTAAATCTTGCCGGCTTCTCCTCACCGTTCAAGCTCGCTGAAGTGCTAGAAGTCGGTAATGCCGACGTCGGTAATGTGACGAAAGGCTAACCGATTTATTAGGAGTGGAAAGCAATGGGTTTTAATATTGCGTTAAGTGGCCTTGGTGCGGCCCAGAAAGACATGAATACCACCAGTAACAACATTGCGAACGCCAATACCTATGGTTTTAAAGAGTCGCGTGCTGAGTTCGGAGATGTGTATTCAACGTCGATTTTTTCGAACTCGAAAACCACCAATGGTACCGGTGTGCAAACCTCAGTCGTTGCGCAGCAGTTCCATGAGGGCTCGAGTATCTACACCAACAACCCGTTGGATTTACGGATCAGTGGTAATGGGTTCTTTGGCGTCTCGAATGATAAGCTGCAAACCAGTGACTATCACCTGACGCGTAACGGCGCCTTCCACCTTGATAAAAACAACGACATTATCAACTCGGAAGGTCAATATCTGCTGGGTTATAAAGTGGACCCAGACACGCAGCAAGTGGGATCGTACGAACCCCAAGCGCTGAATGTGCCCGATCAGTTTGGTCAGCCTCGTGCCTCGCAAAACGTTGATATTGGCTTGAACTTACCAGCCGGCGGCGCAGAGAAAGATCCGGCGCAGTTTAATTTTGAAGACCCAGAAACCTACAACAAGCAAACCTCTGCCACTGTGTATGATTCATTGGGTCAGCCTTATAAGCTTTCCACCTACTATGTAAAAGGCAATGATCCCGCTAACCCGAATAGTTGGTCGGTGTACTACACCATGACGGATCCCGAAGGGGAAAAGCCGGTTAATATTCAAGGTGGTAACGTCACCAACGCCACAGGACACACGGGGCATACGGTTGATTTTAACTCAGATGGCTCCGTTAACAGCATCAACGGTGGCAACCCAATAGTGACCGATCCGCTCGGCCCTGCGGGGGCGGCGCTAGAGATGAACGGTGCAAATGGTGATCAGCAGTTGACGATTAACTTCGACAACCCAACCCAATATGCCGCACCGTTTGAAATGCGTAAGTTTAGCGACGATGGCGCGACGACCGGCTATTTGACTAAGGTCGATATTGATCCCAAAGGCACCATCATGGCCACCTATAGTAACGGTGAAAACATCGCACTAGGGCGTGTCGCCATGGTTCGCGTGGCCAACCAACAAGGCCTTGCTCAAGTGGGCAACACCCAATGGGATGTGACGCAAGACTCTGGCGATCCTATTTTTGGTGAAGCGATGCAAGGTGCGTTTGGCCAAGTGAAAAGCGGAACGATCGAGCAATCGAATATCGATATGACTCAAGAGCTGGTGGACTTGATCACTGCACAGCGTAACTTCCAAGCTAACTCGCGAGCCTTGGAAGTGAGCAATCAGATGCAACAAAACATCTTGCAAATTCGATAACCCTGTTTTCCTTGCCGTCCACATTTTGGGCGGCAAGGCTTTTCCATTCTCTCCTCCTGTTTAGCTTTTACCTGTTACTAAATCTTCATAATTGCTTGATAAATATTAATTTTTAATGCTGGCATGCTCTTTGCTTTGTTCTAGTTAGAACGATTGTGGAGGCAACCAATATGGATCGCGCGTTATACCTTGCCATGAGTGGTGCGAAGCAGGACATGCAAGCGATGCAGCTGCGCGCAAATAACTTGGCAAACGTGAGCACAACAGGCTTTCGAGCCGATCTTGAGCAGTCTCGCTCCATGCAAGCGTATGGCGAAGGACTTCCCAGCCGTGTGTTCAACATGACAGAGCGTCCTGGCTATCGTTTTGAGCAAGGCTCAACGATTACCACCGGCCGTAACCTCGATGTTGCCGTGCAGGGACAGGGTTGGTTAGCGGTACTCGATAGCCAAGGGCAAGAGGGGTATACCCGCGCAGGCCACTTGAAAGTCGACCAGACAGGGCTACTGCAAAACAGTAACGGCAACCTAATCCTAGGCGAGACCGGCGGTCCGATTTTTATTCCACTCCCCGCAGCAAAAATTGAAGTGGGCAAGGATGGCTCGGTGTCAGTGCTTCCGCAAGGAGCGCCTGCCGATGCAATGGAAGTGGTAGATAGAATTAAATTGGTTCGTCCCGACAATCAAGACTTATTCAAAGACAAAGACGGGGTTTTCAAAGCCAAACAGCCCGGCACTATCTTTCCTGCTGATGCGGGAGTGACACTACTCACCGGTGCATTAGAAGGTAGCAACGTGAATGCTGTGGGCGAAATGACCGGCTTAATCGACTTGCAGCGTCACTTTGAAATGCAAGTGAAGTTGATGAAAACCGCGGAAAAAATGGACGAGTCGTCTGCATCACTGTTGCAGCTTGGCTAAGTCATCTTAAGAGGAACACACTATGCATCCAGCATTATGGGTCAGTAAAACCGGACTTGATGCGCAACAGACTAACATCTCGACCATCTCGAACAACTTAGCGAACGCATCCACCATTGGCTTTAAAAAGTCGCGTGCCGTGTTTGAAGATTTGTTTTACCAAAACATCAACCAACCGGGTGGACAGTCTTCGCAAAACACAGAGTTACCCAGTGGCTTGATGCTGGGTGCGGGCTCTAAAGTGGTTGCCACGCAACGTGTTCATACCAATGGTAATGTGCAAACCACCAATAACGCCCTTGATATGATGATCCAAGGCGATGGTTTCTTCCAAGTATTGCTGCCGGACGGCAATATCGGTTACCAACGTAATGGTCAGTTCACCCTAAACGATGAAGGCACCATAGTGACATCGGGTTCTGGCTACGTGCTGCAACCTGAAATCACCGTGCCGCAAGACGCGGTGCAGATTACGGTGGGTACTGATGGTGAAGTGTCAGCCCGTTTGCGTGGCCAGCAAGAAAACCAAGTATTGGGTCAGATCACCACAGTCGATTTTATCAACCCAGGTGGGTTAGAGCCGATTGGACAAAACATCTACTTACCGACAGGAGCCAGTGGTGACCCACAAGAAGGGGTGCCTGGTCTGGATGGCTTCGGTGAAGTGAAGCAGTCGATGCTAGAAACCTCGAACGTGAATGTCACCGAAGAGCTGGTCAACATGATTGAAGCGCAGCGTGTCTACGAGATGAACTCAAAAGTGATTTCGTCTGTTGACCAAATGCTGAGCTATGTGAATCAGCAGTTATAAACAAGGCTAAGGGTTTCAAGGGGGCGCTGATGACTTTCCAACGTGTTTTAATGCCAAGCTTGTTGCTTATGGCCTTGTTCGGTCTGAGCGGCTGCTCTTTGCCGGGTCAACAGGACACAGGTAGTGATCTTGACCAAGCAACCTCAACCACGGATGCGGTCGAGGGAGAGACAGCGCCAGACAGTGAGGGACTGATTGGCTTACTCCGCCAACGCGAAGATCCCAAAGCAGGTGACCCTGCTTGGTCACCCATTCGTCCTCAGCAACCTCCAGAGCATTACGCGACGGCGACAGGCTCCTTGTTTGATAGTACCCGCCAGCGTGACCTTTATGACGGGTCTAAACCGCGCGGTTTGGGAGATATCGTCACCGTGATGCTCGAAGAGAACACGCAAGCACAAAAAAGTGCGAGCTCTGATTTGGCGAAATCCAATGATCTCACTATGGATCCGCTCTCGTTGGGGGGGGAGGAAATCACTATCGGCGAGCGGACCCTATCTTATGAAGTGAGTAACGATAACTCCTTTACAGGCTCTGCTTCAGCCGATCAGAGCAACAGCCTACAGGGGTCAATTTCAGTCCAAGTAATTGATGTTCTCTCGAATGGCAACCTGATGGTTCGAGGTGAAAAGTGGCTGACATTAAACTCAGGGGATGAATACATACGCCTCAGCGGTACCATTCGTCCGGCCGACATTAGCCCAGATAACACGATTGCATCGACACGTATTTCTAACGCGCGTATTCAATATTCAGGAACGGGTGATCGCCAAGATACGCAAGAGCAAGGCTGGTTGGCACGATTCTTTAATGTCACTTTATAGCGCAATAACTTGCCGGAGAGTTGACGTGAAAAAGTGGTTGTTATCGATTGTATTGCTAGTGGTGGCGTTTCCGAGCCTCGCGGCACGCATAAAAGATGTGTCGGAAGTGGCAGGTGTACGCAGCAACACCCTGACAGGCTACGGTCTGGTTGTCGGTTTGCCGGGCACCGGTGAGAGCACGCCGTTTACCGATCAAAGTTTTAAATCTATGCTGGAAAACTTTGGCATCCAGTTACCACCCGACATCAACCCTCAGGCGGCCAATATTGCGGCGGTGGCTGTTACGGCAGATTTACCCGCCTTTGCGAAGCAGGGTCAAAAACTTGACGTTACGGTCTCCTCGATTGGTTCGGCAGAAAGCCTGCGCGGGGGAACGCTGTTACAAACCTTCCTTAAAGGTTTGGATGGTAACGTCTATGCCATTGCGCAAGGCAACTTGATTGTGGGTGGTTTTAGCGCCACGGGGGCGGATGGCTCACGATTAGTAGGTAATACACCAACGGTTGGCCGTATCACTAATGGCGCGTCTGTTGAACGCGAAGTGCCCAATCCATTTGGTCGCGGCGACTTCTTGACCTTCAACTTATTTCAAGCGGATTTCACCACCGCCCAACGTATGGCGGATGCCATTAATCGCTTCTTAGGTCCTTCAATGGCCTCAGCGATGGATGCGACGTCTATACGTGTTCGAGCGCCTCGTGATGTCAGCCAGCGCGTCGCATTTTTATCGACGGTGGAAAATATTGAATTCGAGCCGGGCGATGCCGCCGCCAAGATCATTGTAAACTCTCGCACGGGGACGATCGTAGTGGGACAAAATGTCCGTTTGCGACCTGCGGCGATCACTCATGGCGGAATGACGGTATCCATTAATGAAGATTTCAATGTGAGTCAGCCTAACCCGCTTGGCGGAGGGGAAGCGGTCGTCACGCCGGATACTGATATCGAAGTGCAAGAAGAAGAGGGACGGATGTTCCACTTTAAGCCGGGCGTGACCTTGGACGACTTGGTACGTGCCGTTAATGGCGTGGGCGCAGCACCGTCAGATCTGATGGCAATACTGCAAGCGCTGAAACAAGCAGGTGCCATCGATGGCCAGTTGATCGTGATATAGGGCAGAACAATGAAATCACCGGTTGATAGCCAATTTGTGCATGACATTAGCCAGCTCGATTCACTACGGCAAAAAGCCGTAAGTGGTAAAGATGGTGATGAAAAAGCGGCATTGCGGGCGGCGGCAGAACAGTTTGAGTCGTTGTTTACACAAATGCTGTTCAAATCGATGCGAGAAGCGAATGAAGCGTTTGAATCGGATTTGATTGATAATCGCACATCGAAATTTTACGAGCAAATGGCTGATGAACAACTTGCCAGTGAACTGAGCCGTGAAGGATCTCTGGGCTTGGCAGGTATGATTGTACAACAGCTAGGCAGCGTGCAATCGGGTGAGCCCCAAACCAACTTAAAAGAGGCCGCTTTCGCATCCGCGAACGCGCTGCCCATGAATAAAGCTCAAAGTCGGCAAGCGGCAGAGCAAGCGATGGCCGAACTGGATAGACAGTCTATCGCGCCGCCAAGTATTCCAGAGCGTCCTATACGTAAAGAATCGTTTGATTCGCCAGAATCATTTGTGCAAACCCTCACGCCTCACGCTCGCCGAGCCGCTCGGGCGCTAGGTACCGATCCGGCGATTATTCTTGCGCAAGCGGCGCTAGAAACGGGATGGGGTAAAAAAGTGATCGCTAACGCGCGTGATAACAGCCATAACTTGTTTAATATTAAGGCCGATAAGCGCTGGCAGGGCGATAAAGTCGCGACGCAGACCTTAGAAGTCTATGATGGCATACCGGTTCAAGAAACCGCGAGTTTCCGTGCCTACCCATCGTATCAAGATAGCTTTGACGACTTCGTCTCTTTCCTCAATAGCAACCCTCGCTATCAGCAGGCACTGTCCCAGTCCGCACAACCAGAGCAATTTATTCGCGAGTTGCATCAGGCCGGTTATGCGACCGATCCGGATTATTCGAACAAGGTGCTCCGCGTGCTCGAACAAGTCCGCGGCATGATGGATCAATAACGGCAGGCAAGGGCTTGCCGTTGTCCTTTTCTTTCTTTTTTTTGTGTTGAAAAGTGATATTAACTTACTG
>NZ_MUFK01000035.1:0-37508 GCF_001996085.1 Salinivibrio sp. PR5 | reverse complement strand
TAACAGTACTACCAATCGTACCTATTTCATTGTTCTTAGTGTCATCCACGCGTAGTGTTAAGTCAGAGTTATCGTCTACTTGTTTGAGTGTTGACGCCATTCTATCAATTGGGTTAACGACATTCCGTTTAGTGATGACATAACCTAATACCGCAATAACAACCACARCGGCTAACGAAATATTCCCGATTAGTACCGTTTTTTTCACACTGGCGGCAGCGGCATCAAATTGCGCACTTGTGCGCTCTTCTAACGCAATAAAAAAGCTTTCGATGGGTTTCATGATTTTTGCTTTTTCTTGGTGATACTGAGAGCTATGCAATAGCTCAATCGCCATTTGTTTGTCGGGTTCACCACGAACGGTATAGTTACCGCCACTATCAGGATAGAGCCCTTTCACCGCATTCATGGCTTTGACTTCCATGTTGACTAACCCATCTGAGTTAGCTTGTGCTTGTTTTAAAAAATCAAACTCTTTTTCAGTGAACCCCAGATCTTTCATCCTCTGGTCTAGAGAGATAGTTTTACCATCTGGTTTAGGTTTTTGTCCGTAATTTAATACCAAATCCCAATAAATCGTATGATAGTTAACGGGCCGAGGTTTCTCACCGTTACGAATGGCTAGGATGTCCATATACATCTTTTCGTATTTATCGTCACCGGTTACAACATACGTTCGCCCCAGACGGGTTAAATCGTCAGAGCTTTGCCTTAATTCATCGGCAGTTTGATACGAGGCATACCGAACTTGTGCCATTTCATCAACTTTATTCATCAGCCCATTTAGTTGGATGATCGTGACAAAACTAACGACAATTCCTGCACCAATAATAAAGAACACTAACTTCATGGTGTTATTGATGTTCATACCCAACTCCTAGCACTCAACATCCGTAAAAACCTCTTTACTGAGTTAGCATAGAAGAGAATCTCGGCTTAGGTTAAAAAATCTAGGCAATGATAACCATGCGAATAGTAAGTTTTTGATTATTTAATAGAAATAAATCTAACGATAGACGTCGAGTTACATACCAAGCCACGAAAGAGTATAGTTAGTTGGTCATTTTGTAGAAAAACAAGACACCCTCACTAATGAACGAACCATTCATAATGCTCGTTCCGCTACCAATGCGATAGTGAACGATCCGCGGCCTGAATTTATCATTTCTAAGCTGCCTGTGCGGCAGTGAACCAAAAAATGACGAAACCACAGGGCACGCGGGATTTCTAAGCTGCCTGTGCGGCAGTGAACGAAAAGTGCGGCGTTGACCAACGCAACGGCGCTTTCTAAGCTGCCTGTGCGGCAGTGAACCGAATAGCTTGCTGTCTATGTGGAACTCAGAATTTCTAAGCTGCCTGTGTGGCAGTGAACTTTAGCTTTTCAACCTGCACACCGCTCTGACTATTTCTAAGCTGCCTGTGTGGCAGTGAACGCACCAAGGCCGAAAACCGGACACGCAATATTTTTCTAAGCTGCCTGTGTGGCAGTGAACTACCAAAATGCGTAAGGTGGTAGAGGCACAGGTTTCTAAGCTGCCTGTGTGGCAGTGAACCGTCGTTACCGATCTCACACGTGAGGACTGACTTTCTAAGCTGCCTGTGTGGCAGTGAACCCTGAGCTGCACGATTGGCAGATAAAAAAAGCTTTCTAAGCTGCCTGTGTGGCAGTGAACGGTGTATCTCTTTGTTTATAGGTGATTATGGCTTTCTAAGCTGCCTGTGTGGCAGTGAACACCAAGCCCGCCGATTTTGACAAGTTCTGTCATTTCTAAGCTGCCTGTGTGGCAGTGAACGTGACAACCATCACCCTAAAGGACTTGCAACCTTTCTAAGCTGCCTGTGTGGCAGTGAACAGTAATCGTAAACGCGGGTAGACGTGCTCATTTTTCTAAGCTGCCTGTGTGGCAGTGAACTGCCGTGTCGTTCTTTACTTCGCTCAAATCGCTTTCTAAGCTGCCTGTGTGGCAGTGAACATGCACTTTGAGCTTACAAAAGACGATATAGATTTCTAAGCTGCCTGTGTGGCAGTGAACTGTTAACCGTGGTGGCTGGTATCTTTAGGAGTTTTCTAAGCTGCCTGTGTGGCAGTGAACTTGCCGCGTCGCAGACCCTTTCAGGATGAACATTTCTAAGCTGCCTGTGTGGCAGTGAACAATAGAATAAACCAATAAAAATAAGCTGCAACAGGCTGTTAGGGTAAAAATCATCTTTTTACCCTGTTAAAACTCACCTATTGCAACCATTTGTATTTAAAGCACATTTTTAAAGAGCAAAAATAAAGGGTAAAAACTACCCTTTTTTGTTCAATTTAAAAGTGCGGTACGGTCGCCAATATTGACTGCCCATTCGCTTTGCCACTCAAACCATAGCAATCGAAGCTCCCATCTTGTGATGTGCTTTGCTGCTGCATCTCAATAAACAGCGGGAACTTGCTGTTTTTTTCTGGTGAACGTTGCTTGGTTTGCTGGCTATGCAAGTAAATAAACGGCAAGGTGCACAACGCTGTCGGCTTGCTTTGTTGCAAATCCGCTAAACATTCCACCAGCGGTTTGCCAGATTTTGCTGCCCATAGTGCGGCTTTTTGCTGCATATCCCGCTCTATTCGTTCGGGCGATTTCACCTGCTTGCGTACAAAGCTTACGTAAGTTACATCGTTTGGTACGGGTTTGATGCCTTTGATGTGTACATAGTCTTCTAGCCGAGTTAGCCAGCGGTGGATATCCAACGTTTCCAATGTCGTTTGCTCTTTTGCAAAGAGACGCAACTTACTGCCAAGCGGAAACTTTGCTTGACGATAATCAGGAAAACCGACCGCAACCAGAGATTGGTTGCTCGCCACTTTGTGCTCCACCAAAGCAATGTGCACTTGTTGAAAGACGTTTTGCCACAGGAAGCCTACTGCTATGTCGGCGTCTGGCAATAAGGTGATCTCTTGGTAGTAGTTCATCACTGCCACCTATTTGTCACTTTCGCCAAAAACTCCACCACGCACTAATACAGCCATGACGTAATGTTCATCTTCTTCACGGGGCAAACTTTCACCGCGCGCCCACTTATCGAAGAAGGTATAAAAATCCTGCTTGTCTTTCGGGGTACGGAACGCCTTTCCTAAATTAGTGACAGCGCCATAGGGTTCAATCGCAATGGCTCCTGCACTTTGCTCTTCAGATGCGTAATCTGGGTACCAAGTATCAATGGAACGCAGTGCGTTACCAATTTTTTGTGAGTGCATCGCAGCATGTTCATTAACTGCATACAGGATTTTACTTTTCTTGGTTTTGCTGTTGCCTTTATCCAGCACTAACTCTTCACTTGGGTAAACTTCTTGGGCTTTACCCACCTTCGCGTAGCAGTCAATTTGCAGCATCAAATGGTCCGTTTCGCTGGCAAGTGCCTGAGCAATTCTGTCGGCCAAACTATTGATCTGTGGATCGTTATGATCAAAGTGTCGAGTACTGAATTGTTTGGAATTAAAAGTCCACGCCTGTTCAGCCCCTTTGTTCAATGCCTTGACTTGCACTTCAATGTCTTCTGCACCAACTCGGTTTCGCCATAGAAAACGGGCATTGGCAAGGTTGGTGGCATAGCGTTTCGCCAACTCAAAACATCCATATTTGGCAATGTACTGCGAAACCGCAGCACTATAACTCTGTTTGAACAGCGTATTGTTACATGCCGAAGGTTGGGCAAGACCCCCTAATACTTTGAGTGTGAAATGGAGCTTCAAAGTGTCGTGATCCTGCCCCAACGCACAGGCATCCACTCGCTGCAAATTTGGACTTTCAACTTTTGCATCGAGTTTAGCTGGATCTTTTTTGAAATCGYCTGCATCTTTCTTATTAAAGCGATTAGAAATCGTGCCACGTACCGATTTTTCTTGCAGGGCTAATGGTGTTGCTTGCTCTTTGGTTTCCCACTGGCATCCAAAGAGGTAACCATCCGATGGGACAAGCTTTTTTTCAAATGCGAGAACTGAGGCGGTATCGTTATTTTTAGCCATGAGATTGTTCCTTATTGATGTTCGTTGATAGCGTTAACTGGCTGACAAAGGTAAAGATCGTTTTCTAAATCGGGGTGGTATTGCCAAAGGATGTCATCGAGATGTTTGATTTTGTGCGCCATGACAAATTCACCCAGTGTGACCACACTTTCGGCAAAGCGATGCGGTACTGATGGATCGCGCTGATTTTTTGCCTCTCCTAATTTCGATATGCCCTGAAATCCGGTGGCAATAGGCACAATCCAGCCACTCGTCTTGCGCTGGCTATGCCAAACAACACTTTGGTCTTCAAGCTGTTTACAATGGTGGTGTACGGTGAGGTAACCCAGCAGCGCATCTATTGCGTCATCACCTTGCTGCATGGCGTCAATCATTAAATCGCGACGTTCAATCAGCACATAGCCTGGCATTAATTGGCCTAGGACTTGGGCAGTATCCTGCTCCGTAATCACAGATTTAACGGAGGGCTTCCCAAAGGAAAGAACGTCGCCTCCTGCCACTTTCATCGTCGCGATCACTGCTTGCAACTGCTGGGTAAAGTCTGACTGCTGAACTTGATCTTCATTGCCACTCCACTCAATGACTAAAGAGACGTCTAAGTGGCAGCGTGGCTCCTCGATAAATGATGGACTTGTCAGTGGCGCTTCAAATTTGGACTGGTATCTAGAACCGTATTTTTTTTTGAATTGTCCGTCAAAGATACTCGGGTTTCTTGTTCCTAAAATAGAATTAACAAAATCGCCTTCGTCTTTATAAGTCTGTACATCACAACGGTGGCTCACCACCGCAGCACTATGCAGCATGAGATCGGATAACCCTGCTTGGCTGAGCTTGCGCTCTAAGGCATGCACAAAGCCTAACCATGCCGTCATGGCCGGAAAGCCAATAGTAAAGGGGCTTGAAAATGCATTGGCATTGTGAATTTTAAGATGCGGTAAAAGCAATACGTTCATCGCAAGTTCTCCTTATTGCTGGCAACCACCTCTTCTATTGCCAGCAGCTCTTGGTCTGCCAATGTGACGGGATTGGGGATCACTTTGCTGCGGCTGTACTGATTGATTAAGCCACGGGCAATGTGGCGAGTGATTTTATCGAGCCACTCATCCTCTTGCTGACGCTGCTCTGCAAACTCTGGATAGAGCCAGATTTTTTGCTCCAAAGGCAACGCACTCGATAATTCACCGGAATAGTCTTCAAGAAACAGGCGCACTTGCCACATTTTTTCAATCACCAAATCAACGTATTGCTGAATGCGGTAGTCGCGCCCATCACGAATATTAATGTTGTTGTAGTCGGTGAGAAAAAGTCGATGCAGCGCTTCAAGGATTTCTTTGGCTTGCCAAGCGGTAAAACTCTCTTTAAAGAAATCCGTTTTCGGCAAACGAATATCACGCGGTATTAACTCCGGCGGTATGGACGATAACAAATAGTAAGTCTGGTATTTATTATTTAAACCAGAAATATTTTTAGGATGATCACCACCATGCTTTATTACCGTAAGATCTGATAACGTTTTGTAACCCAGTTCATGATAATCATTGTTCTTTCTAGCTTTCTTCCCAGAGTAAGCTTGAGGTGAACGACTGGTTCACAATATTCTCAAAAAACGCTCCACTAAGTCCGAATGTTTCGGCAAGCAATGCGACATTAGAATTTTTTAAGTGCTCTAAAATATAAACGTCGTTTATTTTCAAAGACAGGAATTTGTAGACGTTCAATTGAGTAGCATTGATGTGTAGATCAAATAATGCCTCTGCATTACCACTTCGAAGATAGCCGTCTTGATATTTCTTAAAATCCGTAGAATACACTCTCGGATATTTACAAGAAGGATGACTCATTTTAGAAGGATGACTAATCACAGTGCCATGCTTGCTACCTTCTGCGATCTTTTTGATCACCCCGGCTACAGATTCGGTTTCAAAGTTAGCTACTTTATCATGAGCCATACCATCTTTAAAAAAGAAATATGCTTCTAACCTTTCAGCGTAAAAACGTTCTGAAAGCTCAATCAAAACTTCTGCTTCCTCACTAGAAATATCAAGTAAACTCCACAGCTCATCCAGTTTTGGATGACTAATTTCACACATAAATTTAAAAGTATTCTCATATTTGAATGTTGTCGCTCCTTCATTAATAGAACTAGTCATCAATAAACAGGCATCACACTCAGGAATCGACTTAGGCAAATAACTCTGCGGGCTAAGCCTCAACACCGCATCCAAGACCTTAAAATAGTCAGGTTTTTCTTTACCGTTATTGTCAGTTTTTTTAAAGGCTAAATCCGGTCTGTTTTTTATCAACTTGTCTAGACTTTGCTTTACTTCACTCTTTTCTTTTTCCATTATTTGACCTTAACCAATCCTAGTTGGTCGTTGTAGCTATATTGCTGGTTACCTTCACGGTAGATAAAACTGATTTCGCCATAGCGCACTGACGTGGCAAACTCTTGCTCAGGACTTGGACTGTATAAACGGACTAACTCACTGTAATCACGCTGTAGCCAAAGTTTTTGTTGTTGCTTTGGTGTCAGTGGCAGATGTTCAATATTCAAGGTGCGTTCAATCGGGTGTAAGCCGCCCGGTTCTTCACGCAAACAAAACTCGATGCTGCGCTCTTTTTTAACTAAGTAGATTTGGACTGTAGGTTCACTTTTACGAAAGCGTTTGAAGTGTTGCGGCAGTGCGGTCAGCCACCAGTAGCCGTGAATATGACCGTGCAGATGCTCATACCAACATGACTGCGGCGATCTACTCCGACGATTGCGGTTGTATCTATCCTGACGACTGTTCTTGGCTTGCTGTGGTTTGCCAATTTGATCGATGCCAAGGGTTTTCGCGGTGGCAAAGTGCTCTAAATCCGCTAAGTTGTTGCGCGGTTCGAGCCCTGCTCGCTTTTGAATACGGACAACGGCATTGACCGCATGCAACAGCGACTTTTTATCCACTAACTCAGATAAATCATGAGTGGCAAGTTGAGTGGCACTGTCTGTTTCATAGCCGGGATGATTAAACACCCGCTCAGCGCCTCCCTTGAAGCCTTTGACGTTGTATTGCAACAAACCAATATTGGGCTCCTGAATCTCACCATCACGATGTCTACGTACTCGACCTGCCATTTGAATAATCGAACGAAAAGATGAGGGTTCAATCACCGCCCAATCAAAGTCATGATCACGCCCCACTTCTTCAACTGGGGTGGCAACCAGAATAAAAATCAGGTTTTTCGCTTGGCAAGCAGTTAGGTGTTCACGAATCACTGGATGAGCAAATGCACAGGGCAGTTCATCCGCTTTCTCTTTGCGTTTGAGTACTTCATCCAAATGCTTTTCTTGCTCATGGCGTAACAACAGCACTTGCTGGCTGTGATAAGCCATACAGCGCACTTCAGTATCGGAGGGCCAATCACAGCTCAGTAGATATTGGGTTAATTCGACGCAAGGTTGAATATTGGCAACCCGAACCACGCCAAACGATACTCTTGTTTGGCTTTCTGGCTCTAACGTGTTGTGATGCTGGTGTTTAGCTAAAACCGCTTGCTTGACTATCTCGAAATACTGCTCTTCTAGCGATTGTTCATTTTGTTTAATGCATGGAATGATATCGGCCTTTCTCTTCGCGACCTGCTGTTTTAACTTATCCACACGTTTAGACACAAAGCGTTGCTGGAAAGCCTCATAAGCAGCTAAATCAGCATCATCGCAGCCCACCATCTGAACATCAGCGCTAAATTCATCGACATAAACACAATTAACAGTACTGACTCGATCACGGCTAGCAGCAAAGACTTTCCATCCTTGACGATAGGCATTGTATAAACCCAATGCTAAATCCGGCGGTATGGTGGCAGAGGAAATCATCACTTTGCGCCCCAGCATGGCTGCCAGATGCACTAATCGGCCAATCGCAATCAGATCATCACCGGTAAAGTCGTCAATTTCATCAATCACCAAGTCGGATGACATTAAACGTAAACAGGGCAGAATATAGCGCCCACCACGCTTGGTTTCGGTCGCGGCCATAATGTGATCTATCGTGCAAACCAGCACTGGAGCGTAAAGTAAAGCTCTGTATTTCTCACATTTTCCTTTATCAGTTGAAAGAATTGTGGTCAGTTCTTCTTCAGGCAGCACACCTTGCCAACGAACTTCGTCTGATTCATCTTGCAAACTTTCCAAAGACTCAGAACCAGCATCCGCTTGTTCAGGTTCAATGTCGTCTTTTTCAACTTTCTTGCCCGATTGATGCAACTCCGAAATGGCTTTAGAGCCAATCAGCACTGCTAAATCGCTCTCTTGCAGTTTGAGTCTTTCTTTATATTCGTCGCCGGTTTGCAAAGTGAGTGTGCGAAGGCCAAGTGCCAAGATAAATCGCAAGCTTTCACCCTCTTCAGATAACGCCTGCATAATTTTGGCGTTGGCGATGGTTTTACCACAGCCAGTACTGGCCATGTTCACCACAAAATAGCCTTGGCTTTTATCTTCCGTGTGTTCACGCCACTCACTGATTTTGCGTACCGCTTTGTCTTGCCAACGGAATGCTTTAGGCGTGTTGGCCTTAGGTGCCAGCTCGCTGAGCTCGGTGGCTTTTAGCGGCTCGGTTTCAAACAACGGCAGTAACTTCACTGTGTTCACCGCGACTTTAGCAACATTCACTAAGTGCTCATCCAGCTTTTGTTTACGCGCTTTAGTAACGGGATCGGTGTTAGCGTACAGCTCTATCGATGTCTTCCATTGATGATCATTAGGTTGTGAAGAGTAATAGTGGTCACCTAGCATCAAACACAACCTTGCATGGTGTAGAATCCCTCGCCAACTCCCATCATTCATTGCCTGTTCGAGTAAAGGCAGGTGATGTAATAAGTCTTTCGCTCGACGCTTTAGCTCAGCGAGCCAAATCGAGGAATTAGAGAGCAGACCTAACGGAAATTCAAAACATTTCGGCAGCAGCGCGTTGTACTCATCAAAGCGGTTTTCATAACCCCATGCAGGGGTAATTCTAGCCAACAATTCCTCTAAAGAAGCATTACCTACTTCTCGCTGGTTATTACATAACGCGTCTTCTTTTGGCAAAGGTAATCGATGATGAGAAACAATCAACCAAGCAATTAACGCTGCTGCTGTCGGTAATTCAGAAAGTGCTTTTTCTCTTTGTAATCCATTGATTTTAAAACAAGATTCATCAACACCTTGATTGATAAGAGTCGCCAACCAAGCCTCATCTTGAGATTGGTGTATTGGATTATCGACAAATTGATGGAATAGAAGACAAGATAGCCACTCATGACGTAGCGGGTCACCTTTATGCTTAGTTTTAATTTCTGGATTTAACTTTTCCTGAAAAAGTAAAGAGGCTTTACCCCAATCGTGCAGCAAAGCGGCCATGCTCGCGAGTGATTTAATCAGTGGTAAATATTTCCAGTCATTTTCATAGTCACTGTTAAGCAAATCTTTCTCTGTACTATTAACAGGCACATATCCCTCTGCATTAAATTTATTTTTATTCCCCACCACCCATAAAAGCTGGCTGCGGGAGCGAGAACGAATCCAATGACAACTGACCGCGGTGCTGCGGCTGGCGGTTTTGCTCAACATTTTTCGCACCGTGTTTAAGCCATCTTCGGTGATCAGTGTTTGCCAGGTGTTATCACCAATTCGGTTAGCAAAGGCATCAAGCACGCGGCGGGTTTTCTTCAGTGCCTTTTTCTCGCACTGAGAAATAAAAGTCACCATCATCGTTGCGGCTCCGTCATCTCATCGTCGGAGTCGTTTTGCAACGCAATGGCTTTGATGGTGTTGAACATAAAGTCCATCGCTTTGTGTTCAATAAAGGCTTGCAGAACTTGCTGGCGAAACTCTTGTTCGGTGGCGTTTTCTTTAGCGCATATAAACGCCCAAGGCAGCACGATGGCATCTTTAATTAAGTCCGCGGCATCAAACACCAGCGCGCCGCGACGGGTTTTGCCATGCATCACCGCAAATCCGTGCGGGATCCCAAGCACCCATAAACAACTCGCCGCCAAGCCATAGGCTAAGTAATTGCCATGATTTAAAAAGCGGTTGGCGAGGTCGTCCGCCTCAAGCTGACGTTTAAAACCGTTTTTTTGCGTGCGGTTCGCCGCGTGTTTGTAAAGCGCTTTGGTGAGCTGTGCTTCGGTAAGCAATAAATCCGCTGGCTTGCTGGCTTTGTCAGTACGCGTCACAAAGGTATCGAGTGCACCGGCCAATTCGGCGACATCAAACCCTTCAAGTTTAAGTTCGCGGCTCGCTTGCCAGACCTGCTTTAAGTAACTTAAGCGTGCCAGCTGAAAAGTTCGCGCAGCGTCCAATCGCTTTTGATCATCAAACCAAAATGACAACCACCCTTGCAGATATTCAGTAGGTCGATACTCGCTTTGCGGTGTAAACCACTCAACCTCAGTTGCCATATGCAGTGGTGTACCGCCACCTCCGCAGAAGCCAACCAGCACGCCCGCTTGCGAGAGCATACGCATCGCCGCTTGAGTGATTGATGTGCCAGTCCCGAGCAACAACACCGTGGTATTGGCAATGGGGATATTAAAGTAAAGGTTTTCGCGTTTCGCCTCCGCCAAGTACAACACACGCCCGTCTTTTTGCATCACACGGCAATGCTCGAGGTAGTACATATTGGCGCGTTTAGAATGAAGGATGGTTTTAAGATCCGAGGGCGAAAGATCGTCCATGCGTGTCCCTTTCGTGATTGTCCCGAGTGACAAGGCACATCACTCACAAGCGCTAGAAAGGTAACAAAAATAGCAATGCATGCCCGTGAAACAAGGCACAGTTTAGGGTTTGAAGGGAGATCGCTTTATTAATGTAGATGTAAGTAATGATCAATCACAATAAGCGAACTAACCAATAGTGAAATGGTTAATAATGTCCATTTCTTTATGAGGAACACCAATGATATCAATTGTATGGCGTCGGATAAGATAAAAGACAAGATGTTGTCCTTCAGGAAAGCAATAGTATCCGTCTTCAATGTCTGTTCTATGCTGGCCTAGTTGCGGGTTCTCTGCTAGCCAGTTAAACCGCGTAGCTAGGCGCTTTAAATAAGTGTTACGCTGTGCTTTTCCCCATTTACGCTCAGTGTAACGACCAATATTTTTAAGATCATCACGTGCTCTGGGCGTAATACGAACCTGCTTTTTTGTTTGGCTCGCCGTCAAGATTCTGCGTCCAAGTCGTTAATCAGTTCATCCATTGAAAAATCATCGACAAACGTGTCACTTGCTGCCTGTCGAGCCCCCTCATCAAGATGTGCGCGCAACACATCCAGTTTGGTTTTGCGTTCCTCAAGCGTGCGTAATGCATCACGAACAACCTCGCTAGCAGAGCCGTAACGGCCACTTGCTACCTCGTTTTTAATAAACACTTCCCAGTGCTCCCCTAAACTTAAACTTGTTGTTGCCATAACTATCGCACTTATTCATAAATATGAATAATGAATATAGCGCTTTTTTAAGTGACTCCCAACTTTTTCACTCATATTGATTCAGCCGAACGACGTTAGGTATATAGCAGCACACAAGAGTTCTCATTCAATCCTTTCTAAGCTACCTATGCGGCAGTGAACAAAGCAACCCAGTGCTGAGCCTGTGCTTGAAATTTCTAAGCTGCCTGTGCGGCAGTGAACCATCTTTGTACAGCGTGACGCTGTACAATCCTTTTCTAAGCTGCCTATGCGGCAGTGAACACCAAAAAATTTGTAGCGGGGTTAATAAGTATTTTCTAAGCTGCCTATGCGGCAGTGAACAGAAGTTGTCCATCACTTCAATCACGTCACCATTTCTAAGCTGCCTGTGCGGCAGTGAACCACGGCGCAGCGCATCCACGTCGTGAACATCTTTTCTAAGCTGCCTGTGCGGCAGTGAACGACCGAATCCTTGTCGCGCAGGTCCATGATCATTTCTAAGCTGCCTGTGCGGCAGTGAACAATCCGCAAGATTCAGAATACAACAAGCTGAATTTCTAAGCTGCCTATGCGGCAGTGAACACCAAAAAATTTGTAGCGGGGTTAATAAGTATTTTCTAAGCTGCCTGTGCGGCAGTGAACTAAATCACCCTCTATCGACTCTTTAAACATTTTTTCTAAGCTGACTGTGCGGCAGTGAACATTAGGCAAAAAGGTTTACGGAAAAGGGGCGTTTTCTAAGCTGACTGTGCGGCAGTGAACAATAGAATAACTTAATAATCGTCAGTGACAACAGGCCGTTAGGTTAAAAATGGACTTTTACCCTTGTTAAAAAGGGCCTTTCGTAACTAGCTGTATTTATTGTTTATTTTTAAATGGCCAAAAAATAAGGGTCATAACGGATTTAGGCATCTCCCCTTATTGATCCACGTGGCTCGACTTATCCGTATCTATCGCTCTACTACGAGGAGGAGCGTATGCAACTGACCGAGCCTGGTGACTTAGACCGGATTATTGAAATGGCGTGGGAAGATCGAACTCCTTTTGAGGCGATTGAAACACTATATGGTCTGCGACAAGATGATGTCATTGCACTGATGCGCCGTGAGTTAAAGCCGCGCAGCTTTAAAGTATGGCGAGAACGTACAAACGGGCGTAAAACCAAGCATAAAGCGCTTCGTTCAGCGTCTGTGGGCCGCAGTCATTGTAAAAGCCAATATAAAGTAAAATCGTCTAACGGTAAGGCTAATCGTAGATAAAAATGATGTCACGACGAAGCGTCTGAGTGGTTAATTGATCGTCTCTGTCACGTTATGGAAACGTGACAGTCAAATTGTCACTTTCTACTGGCGCTTAGTCTGTGCTTCAACCCCAAAGCCAATCTAACTCACAGCTTTATTTTTCAAACAGTTATGCGTTAAAAACAACACTAATCCAACTACTTATCCACAGTTTCTGTTGATAGTAAATCGACATCGGATAACTTATTTAGCCTTTAAATATCAGCAAGTTAGTTGCATAAAATACAATTTTATAGAAATTTCTTGACGACAGCGTGGCTAAAGATTCTAGAATCAAGCTTAGCCTACCCAACGGTGTGCTACTTCCATCAATAACTTATCTTTGTTGGGGTGTGCCAGCAATGTGACACCGTAAGGGGAGTCTTGGTGGCTAAATAATGGCAAGGTTAACTGCGGTAGCCCACAAACATCGGCCAGCGCCATAAGGCGTCTTTGCGCCAAATTAAAGATGTCGCTTTGCTCTTGGCCTGCGTCTCTTGGCAAGATCTCGCCCGGTGTGGACGGTAAAATTAACACTTTATCACTTGGCCACATCGCACACACGGTATCTCTGAGTTGCTTGCGCGTTTTTTTCGCTTGGAAATGGTCTTTGTAAGTAATTGCTTGAAGGCGAGCCAAATAGCTTTGTGTGGAAGATGGCAAGTCCAGCTTTTGCTTTTCCAGCCATTCTTGATAGACCAGCAAAAACTCATGGCTGGCAATGGCAACTTGTGCGTTCTCAATCCGTGTTAAGACCAGTTTGTTCATCGCCAGTGTGGTTTCATGCGGTAAAGGTAACGCATCCAATTTTTTGTAGAAACAATCCATTGCTTCATCACTGTAGTAAAGTGCGAAGATAGGTTCCGCCAACACAACGCCGACAATGTTTTTGATCGCCGTTGAAGGTTTCGCCACCAGCTCTTGGAACTGGCTAATTGGCGCTAATGCAGCACTACAGACGCCCGGGTTATCAAACGTTTCTGCCGCAGGTAACAAACCACTCGCGTCGATGAGTCCTGGCGTGGGCCGATAGCCAAATAAGCCACAATGTGCCGCTGGAATGCGTACACCGCCGAAAGCATCATTACCAAGGCCTAAGTGAGCCAGTTTTTTTGCGACTGCGACAGCAATCCCTGCATTACTGCCGCCGACGCGATACTTACGGTACTTTGGATTGCGAAGCTCAGCGTAGAAAGGATTGAGGCCAGTAATGCTAAAGGCAAGCGGATCCACTTGCAGTTGGCCAATTAAATTGGCGCCTTGGGTCATCATAGTGTGCAGCACCGCCGCATCTTTGGCCGACTCAGTGCGCCCTTCCGACCATGCAGGAATACCGATCCCCGACACCAAACCTTCTACCGCTACAGAGTGAGAAACAGCAATGTGATAACGCCTGAATACCCCACCGCCGCTATCCTGACGAGGTGGATCATACCGATGTGCAAACATGGCTTGGTCTAACATTGGCGTTCCTTATCACAAAATCAATCGAGCCTTATTGATCAGTGTAATACAGGCGCGACACATCAGACGCCTGAGTTGGGCGGTAAACCATGTCGATGCAAATGAAAATGTTACTGGTTTTTTAAAAGTTTGCCGCTGTCAGCCCTGGTGCTCGTTGACACGATTGTTCAAACGCACTGAGTTGAGGGGCAAGATCCTCACTGACAAAGGTATCGTCAAATATTTTCACTTTGCGGGCGAGCTGCCAACTATCAATCGACGCGCCTTGTCCGTAGGGAATTGCATACACATGAAAGTGTTGCCGCTGAGTAATGTAGTCAAGGTTTGGCGGTACGCGTAAAGGTTGATAGGTGGTATTGAGGTAGACGTAAAACTCCCCTTGGCAATTGGCTACCACATACGAACCTTGCTCACTGCGTAACGCGAGATAAGGTTGTGGCACTTTATCAAACTGGCTTACATGCCATTGATTCGCTGTTGCAGTTAGCTGAATCATCGGTGCTGTCGGCATCGACGCACGCGAGTCGCTTACCTGCGGTGTTGGTGTTGATACAGGCGCCGTGGTTTGATTATTCTCCAACGGTTCGACAATTCTGACACGTTGCGCCACCTCTGGAGCTGACTGGCCTAACAACGTCCTCATCATGCTTTGCCAGTGGCTTGTCGGCAGCATCAGCACTGCAATCACGCCCCAAGAAGCCAATACCCAACGCCATGCTAAGCCGGGCTTTGCGGCTTTTAGCGTTACTGGTGTCGCTTTGTGTTTGAGCTCGGTTTCCAGTTGTTCAACCTGAGATAATGCCTGTTTTAATTCTCGATTGAGCTGTTTGCTCTTTTTCTTGTCACTGTCATGTTGCTTTGATAATCGCTGATGCTGCTCTTCTAAGACATGATGTTGCTTTTCCAGCTTCTGATAGTGCTCCCGCCATTGGCCATTATCAAACTCCAGCTTGGCAATTTTCGCGGTCAGGTGCGCGGGGATTTGGTTGTTCGCTTGGCGGGCTCGTAAAGTTCGATTCTCTTGCTGCAATGCGGCGAGTTCTTTTTGTAACCGCGCCACTTGGCTACGCAATGCTGCCGTGCCACCAGCAGATTGTTGACTGTCGAGCGGGCTGTGATCGCCCTTGCCATTTTTAACCGCTTGATACGCTTCACTGACAAGCTGCATCAACCCTGTGCTTCCGCCTTTATCTGGATGCACGCGAATCGAAAGTTGACGATAGCGTTGTTTAATTTGCTCAGCGCTTTCACTGGCGCCAACGCCTAAAAGTTCGTTCCAAGTGGTCATATCAGGGCCCATCGTTACGGCTTCGTCTTGCAAACTCAATCACAAGGTGTTGATCCGTGTTATCGGCATACGGTCACATTTATTGAGCATTCATCGGTCGAAATTTCAGTATAGCCAGCACCGTACCGTTCACAGATAAAAGTTTAAAGAGTGCAAATTTTGCGCACTTCTTTAGCTGATAGAACTGTTTGTTCATTTTTGCATTGCATTCATATTTCTGTGATCTATCATACTTACCGCAATATGACGTTCCGATGAAGACAGCAGGAGAGAGGTGGCATTCGCCATCCGCCGAAGAAGTAAATCTTTCAGGCACTTAAATGTATGGACTGCTGTTGGAGGAGCCTCTGGAGAGACCCGTTAAGTCGGGCGCCGAAGGAGCAAGCTTGTTTTCAAGTGAAACTCTCAGGCAAAAGGACAGAGGAGATACCCACCCCAATATGTAGCACTTTTGTTAATATTAGTGTGGCTTATCTCCTCCTTTGATGTTTAAAGGGGGATAAATGCAATTTCTAACTCAACTACCGGATATACCATCACTTCTCGCCACCATTGATGACTGGATATGGGGCCCACCGCTATTACTACTGCTCACCGGAACCGGTTTGTTCTTTACCGTACGGTTAGAGTTGATCCAGCTACGCCGTTTACCTTTTGCACTAAAACAAATTTTTAAACCAGCGGATGCTTCAACCAAAGGTGATGTTTCTGGCTTTGCGGCATTGTGCACCGCACTGTCCGCCACCATAGGAACAGGAAATATTATTGGTGTCGCCACCGCTATCGCGTTGGGTGGACCAGGCGCCCTATTCTGGATGTGGCTAGCCGCGTTTTTAGGCATGGCAACCAAATACGCAGAATGCTTGCTGGCGGTGAAGTATCGCGAAACCGACCACAAAGGCAATATGCTGGGCGGGCCGATGATGTACCTTTCTAAAGGGGCTGGACAACCGCTGTTGGCAAAGCTGTTCGCGCTGTTTGGATTAGGCGTCGCCTGCTTTGGTATTGGCACCTTCCCGCAAGTTAACGCCATCAGCAGTGCTGCCACTCACCTGTTTAATATTCCCACCGTGGCGGTTGCAGGCATCTTAACCGTACTGGTCGCCCTCGTAACCATTGGCGGGGTAAAGTCGATTTCCGCTGTGGCCGCCAAAATCGTTCCCGTAATGGCGATATTCTATGTGGTCGCGTGTTTATGGGTGCTCGGGGCGAACATTGAACAACTCCCACACGCCGTCGCGCTGGTCTTTGAGTCTGCGTTTACGGGAATGGCTGCAACTGGCGGTTTTGCCGGTGCGGGGATGATGCTTGCGATTCAAGCCGGTATTGCACGCGGCGTATTTTCCAATGAGTCAGGACTGGGCAGCGCCCCTATCGCCGCGGCTGCCGCCAAAACCGACTCGTGTGTTGAGCAAGGCCTTGTTTCCATGACCGGTACTTTTATCGATACACTGGTGATTTGTACCATGACGGGCCTGACCCTCATTCTGACCCAATCATGGTCAGGGGAGCTGGCGGGGGCCGCGATGACCTCCCATGCCTTTGCGGTCGGTATGGAGAGCAGTATTGGGCCGATGCTGGTAAATATTGGCCTGTTATTTTTTGCCTTCACCACTATTTTAGGCTGGCATTACTACGGCGAGCGTTGTGTCGCTTACTTGTTCGGAAAGCGTGCGATCTATTTGTATAAAATCATCTTTATTGGATTGATTGCATCAGGATCCTTTATTCATCTGAACACCATTTGGATCCTTGCTGATATCGTTAATGGCTTAATGGCGATCCCGAACCTTATTGGCTTGTTGTTACTTCGCCATGTGGTGATCAACGAAACGCGCGCCTATTTCAATCAAGAGGAAGCTGGCCCAGCCCGCACCGAGCATACCACTTGCAGCCAAGCGCATTAATTTGCTGCCAAGGAGATAAGTAACTCGTTAACCGCTTGGCAACGCTCAACAGCAAACGTAAAAAAGCCGGTGAGTACACCTCACCGGCTTTTACGTATTAATCAACAGGCAGTAATGGCTTACGCAAACTTCACCGCGTCGATTTCTTCTATCCCTAAACGCCCTAAAATGGCGCGTGGATTAACAAAATCGTTGATTCGGGTGTGGTGTTCCACTTTATCCCCTACCGCGACGAACTCATAATCCAGTGATTGGGTCGCCTGTTTGTCCCATACCCCGTCACCAAAATAAATTCGGCGATCAAACTGCACGCCATAATCTTGCTTGGCGCGGAACGCCGCGAGTGCCATCACTTCACTACGGCTCATCGCATCAGAGCATGATGAGAATACGATACCATCGACATTAAAACCGGCGGCCTTTAACTTCATCCGTGCAGTTTCTTCCCAGCCGCCCGTCGCAATGGCAAGGGCGACAGAGGGTACTTGACGCATCTCATTGATAAACTCGACCGCGCCCGGAATAGGTGCCATGCCTTTTTCCGCAATTGCGTGCGCGAGCTTTTGCATAAACACACGTTTCACTTCTCGGAAAATGGTGATCTTTTCTTTTTTCAGGTCGTTTTTATCGATGAGTTCTTCAATGATACCTGCGTCGGTGATGTTGGTGTATCCCCCCCAATCATCAGGTACCGTTAGTCCCGTCACAGCAAAAATAGCTTCACTAAAACACTCGTGGTCCATGTGGCAGCTATCTACCAGCGTACCATCCACGTCTAACATAAATAAATTTTTCACGCGCTATTCCTCAAATCCCGTTGCGTCCACACAAGCACACGGCTTGTTGATTTGATTGTGGCGCTTCCCCAATGCAAGCTGTCTATCCGACACAACGGC
Source organism: Salinivibrio sp. PR5 (assembly GCF_001996085.1). Lineage (NCBI taxonomy): Bacteria > Pseudomonadati > Pseudomonadota > Gammaproteobacteria > Vibrionales > Vibrionaceae > Salinivibrio > Salinivibrio sp. PR5. Next base: position 19,240 of record NZ_MUFK01000035.1, on the reverse strand, counting down.
TATTATAACATTATTTTTACATTTTGGACGACAGCCGAGCGCAATCATACGCCCCTGCTTGCTAACTGCCAATGCTCACTCGAAAAGTTGTTACATCAACGAAATTTTTGAACAAGTTTAACGAATCCTTGACGTGGTGTTTTTACGCCCAAACTCTACACTAACCAAGGTCGCAACATGCAGACCGTTAATTTAAAGGAGAACGTAATGAAAGCGCTTGTCATCAAATCAAGTATTCTTGGCCCCCATTCTAGCTCGAACGCCGTGATCGATGGCGTGGTGAACAACCTATCCCCTGATTCTTTGGTTGAGCGTGACTTGGCAGCCAACCCATTGCCGATCCTTGACGGCGAGCTTGCCGGTGGCCTTCGTGGCGGCAGTGATCTGAATGAACGTCAGCAGCAAACGTTGGCGCTTTCTGACCAACTGATTAACGAGATCCAACAAAGCGATACGCTAATCATCGCCGCCCCTATGTATAACTTCACGGTGCCCGTGCAGCTGAAAGCGTGGATTGATCTTATTGCCCGTGCTGGCGTGACATTTCGCTATACCGAAAATGGTCCTGAAGGCTTGGTGACAGGTAAGCGCGCCATCGTTGTCACCACGCGAGGCGGGATGCACAAAGGCGGTAACACCGATCACGTGACAGGTTATATGCAAACCGTACTTGGTTTTATTGGTATTACAGACGTTGAGTTTGTGTACGCGGAAGGCCTCGCCATGGGTGAAGACTTGGCCAGCAAAGCCATTGACGATGCAAAACAGCAGCTCAAAAAGCTGGCTTCTTAATCGCAAAAGACCCACTGTTTGGTGTAAACGCCTGCCAATGTGTAGGCGTTTAGGTTAGCGCGCGCGAGGATTGGTGATCCGCGACGCCAATGTTACCATGTGCGGTCTAACGCAGGTGGTTGAGCCTGCTTTCTTTTCTTTGATCAGATTGGATGCGATTGTGACCGACACCGCCCAGCCAACGTTTTTTATCTACGACTTTGAGACCTTTGGCACCCACCCGGGTAAAGACCGCCCTTGTCAGTTTGCCGGCGTGCGCACTGATAGTGACTTCAACGTTATTGGCGAGCCCTTAGTGCTGTTTTGTCAGCCACCGAATGATTATTTGCCCGCACCAGAGGCCTGCTTAATCACCGGGATCACACCACAGTTAGCGGTAAAAAAAGGCTTACCTGAGCCCGAATTTATCGCCCGTATCCATGAGGCGCTCTCTCAGCCAAATACCTGTGTCTTCGGATATAACAATGTACGCTTTGATGATGAGGTGACCCGCTACACGTTGTACCGTAACTTTTATGACCCGTACGGTTGGAGTTGGCAAAACGGAAATTCACGGTGGGATTTACTCGATGTGATGCGCGCTTGCTATGCGTTGCGCCCCGAGGGTATTGAGTGGCCGCTCGATGAAAATGGTAAGCCAAGCTTTAAGCTAGAAAAACTGTCTGTTGCTAACGGTATTGAGCATAGCAATGCGCATGATGCTATGGCGGATGTATACGCCACCATTGAGCTCGCCAAAAAAGTAAAAGCTGCGCAACCGCGTTTATTTAATTATTTACTGACCCATCGCCATAAAAACAAAATCAAAACCTTGATTGATGTGGTGAATATGACCCCACTGGTTCATGTCTCGGGTATGTTTGGCACCGAGCGAAGCAACACCAGTTGGATCGTGCCGGTTGCTTGGCATCCTGAAAATCCCAATGCGGTGATCACCATTGATTTGGCGCGAGACCCAGCACCTCTTTTTGAGCTGGATGCCGATGCGCTGCGCGAGCGTTTATATACACCTCATCATGCGCTCGCGGAGGATGAATTACCGGCACCACTAAAACTGGTGCACATCAACAAATGCCCGGTCTTAGCCGATGCCAAAACGCTACGTCCGGAAGATGCTGCGCGCTTAGGGGTGGATCGCGAAGCCTGCTTGCGTCATCTAAAAGCGCTCAAAGCCGCACCAGAGCTAAGAGAAAAACTGGTTGCCGTCTTTGCCGAATCAAAACCTTTTGACGATCAAGACGTCGATAGTGCCCTATATGCAGGTTTTTTCTCGAAAAGTGATCAAAGTGCGATGGAAATTATTCGTGCGCGCGATCCTGAAAACCTTGCCGCGCTCGATTTGAGCGTCGATGACTGGCGTATAAAGCCTCTGCTGTTCCGCTATCGCGCGCGTAATTATCCGTGGACACTGACTGACGCTGAGCAGCAAAAGTGGTTTATGCACCGTCGCGACTATTTCGAGACCCACTTGCCTGCATACATGGAAAACTTACAGCAATTGGTCGATGCTCACCAAGACGATGAACACCAGCTGAAGATCCTCAAAGCGGTGTACCATTATGTGGAATCCTTGGTCAGTTAATTTTGCTTCCCTTGCCGTGGTGTCATCGGAGCCACTGGCAAGGGAATGCCTACTATCTTTCTGATAGATAATCGCTTTTCAAAATTTCCTCACACGCTGCCCAACTTCGTCTACCAAAAAAAACGTCCATATTCTAGTTGCAGATCCGTGATTTGAGTCCACACTTTTAAAAAGAGTATCGTGTGGAGTGGGCTCAATCATGACAACCAAAGTGAATACGCGCTGTTATCGATTTGCGGATGTTGATTTCGAACCAGAAAGCAGAACCTTATATTGGACCGACCAAACCATCACGGTACTGTCCTACGAAGAGTCACGCATGCTAGAAATGCTTTGTTACTACGCGGGAGAAGTGTTATCCAGCCGCACGCTGTTTAAGCAAGTCGCGTTACCGGATAGCTCGTTTGCGCAGCACCAAAGTGTGGTGACGTCCTTAATGGCAAAATCCTATCGTAACGGCAAAAAATGCTTGCCCTTTGAAGTGGTGGGCGAGTTTGGCTACCGCGTTGCCCTACCCCAACAAACCCTGTCGCACCGACCCGCACCGAGAGCGCAACCACAAGCCGATGAGACACCATCGCTCGCGAAACCGGATGATTTACAAGCGGCAGACTTTAGTATCACCAAACCACTGATTGTATTACTTAGCGCTGCCAGTGTGATTATTGGCATTACAGCGTTGCTCACTTAGGAGTTTTATTCTTGTGGGCTAGCGAGCACACAACATCTGTTCGCAAGCTTTTTATCAGTAGAATGGAGGCGACATGGCAAAACATTTGTTGCTATTGCTACTCTACATTACTCTTCTGTCGGCCCCTGCCGCATGGGCACAGAGCGGCACCAATCATCAAAACGGTGTACCACAAACACTCGTGATCCATATGGGGGAACTGCCAGGTCTGATTCAACTTGACGGGTCAGGGCCTTTCGTGGATTTTGTGCGCTTTCTCGATGCGCAAGATCCGCACGTACAAATCGACATTGAAGTTTTTCCCATTCATCGCGCGATTAATGGCATCGTACAGGGCAACGCCGATTTAATGCTACCTGCCGTGCGTCCAACGAAAACAGTCACCGATTTACCGTTTGCATTTAGCAGCGAATCGTTTGGCGATGTTACCCATGTTTTGTATACCAACAAACATAAGCCGCTACCGGTTGATGTCCTTTGGGCTAATCCCGAGCGTTACACGATCGAAGCCGTGCCCTACTACATGCCATTTAAAGTCACACGCTCCCACAGTATTACGCAATCTTTACGTCGCCTTGCTGCAGGCCGTATTGACGGATTCGTGTGGGCGCAAGAAGAAGCAGATTTAATACTCAAACAGTTAGGATTAACAAATATTCGTCGTGCTCACTTCGCTGATTTTCAAGATGTATTTGTGATCCCTAAGGGAGAGAAAGGTGAGGCTATTGATGCCTACCTCACTGCGTTGATCACACGCCTGCGTGAAAATGGCACGTTAGCGCGTGAGTACTACAAAGTTCATCGCCCTTACGTGGATTGGCAGCCTGAATAGCAACCTGCACACTTGTATTTAAAAGCAATCATAGTGACTGTATTTACAGGCTTAAAAATGTTGACGTCACTCTAAGTTTGAGCAACAAGATCGTCTTTGCATTATATGCGTGACATTACTCACACATTTATCAAGATCGCTTCTCTACACTGATAGGCCGTTAACCATTTAGAAGTGATGCTATGCGAACCGCACTCATTGACGCACTGACACAATTGCCAGACTCACTACAGAGCACTGTCTCGGAATGGCTTCACGCATCGGCGTTTGATGCGACCTTTACGCCCGCGCAAGTGGCAGACATGGAAGCCGCAAGTGGCCTGTCTGGCGCGGCATTGCGCCTTGCTTTGCTCCCATTAGCCGCAGCTTATGCGGTGACACCCATTTCTCGTTTTAATGTAGGGGCGATTGTCAGAGGAGAAGATGGCACTTTATACCTAGGTGCAAATATCGAACTGACTGGCGTTCAACTTGGACAAACCGTGCATGCAGAACAATCTGCGATCAGCCACGCATGGACCAAAGGGGCGACGCGCTTAACCGACATCACCATTAATTACAGCCCTTGCGGTCACTGTCGTCAGTTTATGAACGAGTTAAATGGTGCTGAGGACTTAGTGATTCAACTGCCTAAATCGGACGCTAAATCACTGCACACTTACCTTCCCGAAGCATTTGGCCCTGCCGACCTCGGTATTGAAGCGCGACTGCTTACCGACCAAACGCAAGGCTTAACGGCAGACGATATTGACGATCCTCTGCTTAAACAAGCCGTTGAAGCGGCGAACATTAGCCATGCGCCTTATTCCAGTAACTACAGCGGTGTCGCGATTGAAACAAATGACGGTCATGTGTTTAAAGGAATGTATGCTGAAAATGCGGCCTTTAATCCGAGTTTGCCTCCACTGCAAGTTGCTTTAATTGCCGCCAATATGGCGGGTTACTCGTGGGATCAGATTGCCTCTGTGGCTTTAGCCGAAGTGGTGAACAGCACCGTGAGCCATTTGGCCGACACCCAAGCGAGCTTGGATGCCATTAATCCCGACATTCCCTTGTTATATGCAGGGTTAAGAGCTTAATACAAAACATCAGGCCGCATTGATTTCTAGTCGCTCTGCGGCCTATTTTGCGCTACTATCCGAGCATATTTTTTCGGATAACCACAGCGATGAAACAAATTCATAATCCCATCCAAGGTGCTGTTTGGATGTTGATCGCCGGCCTCTGTTTTGCGCTGGTTAATAGCCTCTCACAATACGTCAGTTTTAAACTCGGCCTACCGTCGACCACCGTCGCCTTTATTCAATATGCGATCGCACTGGTTGCGATGATCCCTTGGCTAATACAGTTGGGTATGCGTCAAGCATTAAAAACACAGCATTTAGGAAAACACTGTCTGCGCGTGTTTATCTCGGTGATTGGTATTCAACTGTGGCTGTGGGCCCTCGCCTATCCTGTACCGATTTGGCAAGGTATTGCTCTGCTTATGACTTCCCCCTTATTTGCCACTATCGGATCTGGGTTATTTTTACGCGAACGTGTTGGTATCGCTCGCAGCCTAGCAACTCTCGCGGGCTTCTGTGGTGCGATGATTATCTTAGAGCCTTGGTCAGACGGATTTACTTGGGCTACACTCTTGCCTGTCGGTGCCGCGTTTTTTTGGGCCACTTATTCGTTGATGGTCAAACGATTATCAGCCTATGATCCGCCAACAACCATGGTGGTCTACTTGTTACTCTTGATCACGCCCTTTAACTTATTGCTTGCCGTTCCGGATTGGACGCTACCAGCGAGTGCGACAGCGTGGTGGATGCTAATCGGGGCTGGCTTGCTCACCGCCTTAGCTCAATGGGCGATAGCCAAGGCTTATGCCGTTGCAGATGCCTCATTTGTTCAGCCGTTTGATCACGCCAAATTGCCGTTAAATGTGTTATTTGGCTGGTTAGTCTTTAGTTGGATTCCACCCGGTCGGTTATGGTTAGGGGCCGGCATTATTATTGCCGCCGTGTTCTTCATCACGCATTGGGAATCCCGTCAGTATCACGCCACTAAAGCCAAACCAGCGTAACGCACTCGATAAAGGGCCATCAGGCCCTTTTTTATCATTATTCAGCGGCTTGAATAAGCCAGACTTGCTCCCCTCGCTCACCACAGGGTTCGGTACAGGTATCGAGCAAGGTCACTTTCATCCCTTGATAGGCCTGCCTAACCAGCTGTTCATCCATAGAGAATGGCGGATGATCATCACTTTGCGGATAAAACAGAGTGATAAGCAACATGCGACCGCCTGGGGCCAGTAAGGAAGTGACGCGATCCACATACTGCTGACGCATCGATGGTGGCATTGCCACTAGCGCCGCCCGATCATAAATTAACGATGCCGGCTGCAAACGCGCAGTGAAAAAGTCACCACTGATCAACTCTAACTCATCAAAGCAATAGTGCGTATGTCCAGAGGGCGCCGTATACACTTGCGGTGTGTAAAGGTTTTCAGAGAAAAAAGCGCGCACGGCGATATCACTAAGCTCTACCCCAATCACACGCTCGTGACGCTCGGCTAGCCAGTTCAGATCGATAGATTTACCACACAACGGAACCAGCACTTCCTCGTCCAAACGCGGATTCAGTGCAGACCAATACGCCATCAACATGGGGTGTACGCTATCGCGATGAAAGCCAATTTGATTTTCGGCCCAACGTTGATGCCAAAACTCTTGCTCCATGCTCTCTCCGACTCTATTCAAAAGTCCTTGATTATATCTGAATTCCCTGAAGATGCAGAGAGGTGGCCGGTCCCTGCACCTACAAAACAGTGTCGTTTTGTTCACGAACGCTCCTTGTTCGACTATCACCTTTCCGATCACAACACGATAGAGATAACGATCCTGATCACAAATTAATCATCAGGCAACTTGCCAAATTTCAGATTTAATAATACTGTTCATACATACAGTATTGATCATATATACAGGTATTAGCATGTACACGACATCATCACTTACCAATATTACACCCGTACATCACGCAACCAATACCGCGCCGTTAACACACACCGCCACGTATGCGATGCAAGATGCACGACAAACTCATTGGCAAGCGATGATGCGAGCATTAGCGCTCAAGGCACGACAGCCCAAATGGATCACTGTCATCAATCCACCGCGCACATTTACGGCCAAACATCTTCTGCAATGGGGAATTCATCCTGATCAGGTGAGAGTGATCCGCAGCCGCAACGGTTATAATGATTGCGCACTCATAGAAGGTGCCGTGAAAGCCAATACCTCTTGCGCTGTGTTGGCCTTTTCACCACAAGCCGAGCAAATCACTCACTATGAAACAGGTACACAGTGGGTGGCATTTGTAAATCCAGCCGTGTTGCACTGCCATTGAAGCAATCCGCTGAGACACTAAAGATTAGACAGCGGGAAAAGTGAGGCGTACCCACTCACGATTTTCGTTGCTGTATTCCAACAGTGCCCCCGTTTGGTCGCTAATCGCTTCCATTTGACGATACTCCAGCGCATAGGGCATCAAAATGGTCAGCTCGCGAATATTTTGTTGCTGAGCCAATTTAGCTAGGCGCACCAAGTTAACCGTATCTGTATTGCGAAATGATAGTACCTGTGCCGCTTGCTGATGCAAACGATCTTGGGCAGTCAATGCCTGTTGGGCGTGATGCTCAAGCACCGTATTAAATGCGGGCAACAAACTGCGAAATATATCAACGAACGTCCAGTTGGGCTGCTGTTCTTCACATAAAAAATGGGTGTAGTCGAAAACGACTTCAGTCGGTGTTTTCAGCTGGGTAGACAGCACTTCCATGGCTTTACCTCCAGACAAAGAAAGAAAACTGACGTCCCTCTACTATATGCAGTTTTAAACAGATGTCTGGAAGATCATACAGTATTTTGCGTCTGATCAAGCTTTAATCACGCGAATGCGTAATAATGACAAGATTTCTTAACAATAAAAGAACAATTCAATGAAAAATAACTGCATTATTCACGTTATTGCCACATGAAAATAAGAAAAACGTATAAGGAAGGTAGGTGGGGTGAGTAACCCGCTTAAACGCTAATAGTATCGACGCCATCAGCAGCTTAAGCGGGCCAGCAAATGCGATTAACAGGCTTTGTAGATAACCTTGTTAGATGCCACTTGCACACGCTCCACAACACCCTCTTCGGTGAGTTTTTTCAGCGCGCCTGTCGCCCAAGAGGCGGCTTTGCTATCTTCTTGACCGGCAGCTAAACCGATGCCCTTCGGGTTAATCCCTTCTGGGTTGGCTTGTACAATATCAAGCACTTGCTGTTGCTTTGGCGTGAGTGACACTGACACGCTTGCAGCAGCTGCTGGCGCGACAGCAGGTGCAGGCTTCGCTGCGGCAACTGGCTGAGTTTTAACTGGACGCTGACGCGCTGGCGACGCTGCCTTTACACGCTTGTTCAGTTTGAATTGTACCTTACGCTTGTGAGAGATTTTCATTCAATCATCCTACTCCGATGCACTACGTTCAGAGCCTCTGAATGCAGCGGGTGAAAAACAAAGCGCGTTTTATACCAAATTTTGACGCTCTTTTGTAGGTAAGTGTGCCCGAGTACGCGTAAAGATCGTGATATTCCGCGACAAATGTTTACCAATCCAGTGTTTTTTAGGCAAACTAATCAGACACTTTCCACGTATACTGGTTAAAAGAAGAGACGTTTTCGACTCGAGACTTAGTGTCGCTAGTTGGCGAATCCACCCGCAAAGTGAAGCGCCGACATCGCTGATTTTTTACCCACAGGTTGCACGTAGGATCATGGACACGCTAAAAACGGTTAAAATCTATCCTCCGCAATTTGAAGCTGCACGATGGAGCATGCTCGCAGCCATGGCGGTTGCATTCGGGTTAGTGTGTTTTTTTCTGATCCAACCTACTTTGTCATTCGGCCAAGGCGTACTGGGATTAATCGCTATCATCGCCATTTTTTTCGCCATCAATAAATTGCTACAACGCGTACAACTCTCCTTTTCCCTCTCTTTTATGCACCTGCAGCATCATAGTTTTCGTGGTGGTTGGGCATTGAAGTGGAAAAATATCGCAGCCATCGGTATTCCTCAGGTTTATCGGCAAGAAGGGATCAGTGAGCCTCTCCCTTGGGTGGGGATTAAAATCAAGCACTATGACGCTCTTCTCGAGGGGATCAGTCTGCGTATGGTCACACATATTATTATGACTCAGCGCGCGCTGTTAATTACCGCCTATCGCCGAGCCCCCAGTAAGCCCAGTAAACCACTTGAAGATATGATGTTTGACGATACGCCATATCGCGGAGAAAACGGTATCCTATACAAAGGACTGATGGCGATGCTCGCCAATCGCATGCGCTATACACGCGAGCTTCTTGGCTATGACATTTTCGTCAGTGAGGATTTATTGGATAGGCCGTTGGAGGATTTTGTGGGCGTGACGCGACGCTATCTCGCCGCTGCTCAAGATTGAACAGCGACGAGCGCAACTACCTATCGAACGGTGCTAAAACGCGCCGGTCAGGAAGGGGTTGGTTTGTCGCTCATGCCCTAACGTGGACGTCGGGCCATGACCCGGAATGAAAGTCACATCGTCCCCCACCGGCAATAAGGTGTTTTTGATGGCATTGATCAAGGTTGCGTGATCCCCTTTAGGAAAATCAGTGCGGCCAATCCCGCCATTGAATAGCACATCGCCAACCCACGCTGTACGGCCTTGCTCGTCCACAAAAACGATATGACCTGGCGTGTGGCCCGGAGTAAATAATACCGATAATTGTCCTTCTCCAACCGTTACCGTATCGCCTTGTTCCAGCCATTGGTCCGGCTCAAACGGCTCGGCGTGCGCAAAGCCAAACATCTGCGCCTGTGCAGGCAAGGCTTGCAGCCAAAAAGCATCTTCTTTATGCGGCCCAATCACTGGAATATCTAACGCTTTGGCAAGCTCAACCGTTCCACCCACATGATCAAGGTGACCGTGGGTTAGCAAAATTTTCGTTACTGTAACGTCAAGTGCATGAATCATTTGGCGCACTTTCGCAATATCACCACCCGGATCGACAACGGCGGCTTGCTTGGTTTTATCACACCAAATGATGGAGCAATTTTGTTGAAATGCCGTAACAGGCACAATCTCGTAATGCAACGCCATGAGAGATCCCTTTTATTCGCGAGGCCGTGTCACACACAACCGTCTCTGTCTACGCTAATGAATATGGGCATCACTATGCCACGCTGTCATGAGTTTGCAACTGTGCTGCCAAGCCGTTGTCACCTTTCCTACCTAGCATTGATGCCTATACGGTTATGGTGACCCCCACCAACCATAGATAGCGGCTATTTTGTGATCTTTACCGCGTTATGTGCGATGAGTTCGCACTAAAGACTGTGAGGATGTAAGCAAATGTCGTTTTTAACGTCTAACCAAACAGTGCATGAGCACGGTTTTGGACGCAAGGTTGACTATGTTTGATGTTGATAAGGTATTAGCTTCGAATTACCCCAAACTTGAGCAACGCGCGTGGCTTAAACGCCCCATGATTAAAACGTTGCGACGACTGTTACACGAGCAGGAATTCCACGAATTCGCCCAGCGTTATCCTCACCTACAAGGGTTTGAGTTTGTCGAGCAGGTACTGGATTACTTTAATTTCAGCTATCGCGTCAGTGATCGCGAAAAAGAGCGCATTCCTGAATCTGGACGCGTAGTCATTATCGCCAATCATCCGATTGGATCGCTAGACGGCTTGGCATTGCTAAAAATGGTGCGTTCGGTACGTCCTGATGTAAAAGTGATCGCGAACGAGCTTCTTATGCAAATTACTCCTTTGCATTCGTGTCTGCTCCCCGTCAACAACATGGGCGGACGCACCCCCAAAGAAAATCTCCAAAACATCAACCAATGGCTCGATCACGACGGCGCGCTAATTATCTTCCCTGCCGGAGAAGTGTCGCGCGTCGCGCCGTCTGGCATTAAAGATGGTCCATGGCAACAAGGCTTTTTACGGATGGCGACCAAAGCCAAGGCTCCAATCCTTCCTATTCATGTTGACGGACGAAACTCTGCCACCTTTTATGGCGCGTCCATGGTATATAAACCCTTGTCGACCTTACTCTTGGTAGAGGAAATGTTCCGCCAAGAGAATAAAACCATCGTCTTTACTATTGGTGAAATGATCCCACACCATAGCTACAGCGCTAGTGCTAATCTCCCGGTGAGAACGAGAGTAAAGCTATTTCACAAACACCTCTACCGATTGGGAAAAGGTAAGCCCGGTTTATTCCCCACCGAAGCTGCAATTGCCGCTCCTGAACCGCGGTTAGATCTCAAGCGTGCGCTAGAAACCAGTGAAAAACTGGGTGAAACTCCCGACGGTAAGCTGATCTTTCTCATCGACTATCAAGCCGACTCACCCATCATGCGAGAAATTGGGCGTTTACGCGAAGTCGCCTTTCGCGCGGTTGGAGAAGGGACGGGAGCTCGACGCGATCTCGATAAATTCGATCAGCATTATTGGCACCTTGTGCTCTGGGATCCGGTCGAGCTGGATATTGTCGGTGCTTATCGGCTGTGTGATACCCAAAAAACCTTGGCAGCTCAAGGAATAGAGGGGATCTACAGTGCTAGTTTGTTCGACTTTGAGCAAGGTATGCAGCCCTTTCTTGCACAGGGATTGGAACTCGGTCGCAGCTTTGTGCAGCCTAAGTATTGGGGCAAGCGCAGTCTCGACTATCTATGGCTTGGTATTGGTGCCCTGTTAGCCCAGCGTCCTCAGTATCGATACTTATTTGGCCCAGTGACTATCAGCAACGCCATGCCACAAGCGGCCAAAGAGTTGCTGATCTTTTTTTACCGCACCTATTTTGCCGGTGACAGTGATTACGCACGCTCTAAACGCCCCTACCGTTTGGCAGCCGCGAAAGAGAGTGAATTACTTGCCCATTTTAGTGGCGATGATTATCAGCGTGATCTCAAACAGCTCAAAATGCTATTGGATCACCTTGGCGTCGGGATCCCGACTTTGTACAAGCAGTACAGTGAGTTATGCGAGCCTGGCGGCGTACAGTTTTTAGATTTCGGCGTCGATCCGGACTTTGCCGACTGTATTGATGGTTTGGTCCTCGTTGATTTAACCAAGCTTAAAGCCAAACGCTATCAGCGCTATATCGCCCCTCATTTGGCCCATCAAACCGAATAGACCTCAGCGTTTTGCAGCGGCGCGACACCCTCGTGCCGCTTAGCCTCAGTCATCTATATAGAGACCGCGCGCTTCTGGATGTTTATTAGGACTATTGAGTATGTTCGTTTTTTTGCAGCGGTCGCTGCTGGGTTAAATAACTCGGCTCCCGCGTCGTGACATCACGATTAGGTTTGGTGTCATAGGCGTAAACATCATCTCGAAACGCAACGCGCCCATCTTCCGTCACCCACGCCGTTTGATATATGGTTTGTACGGCGAGTGGGCGACGCAAACTGATCCACTTGGTTTGCGTCGCATCCAGATAGGTTTGATAGTCGGTCAAACGTTGTCCTGACAAATCGAGCAATACATTGGCCAGCTCCTCGGCATATTCCACCCGAATACAGCCGGAGCTAAACGCGCGGCGTGATTTACTGAACAAGCTACGTGCCGGTGTATCGTGTAGATAAATCGCATTGCGATTAGGGGTGTTAAATTTAAATCGTCCCAAGGCATTTAACTTGCCCGGCGCTTGCTGCAAGCGGTAAGGAAACCCTTCAACCCGCACTTGCTGCCAGTCAATCGTGGTCGGATCGATGCTTTGATCGCTGTGCCAATCAGGCAGAATTCGATAATGGTTTTGGCTGAGGTAAGACTCATCACGCGCTAGTTTTGGCAAAATGTCCCGTCGCACGATGCTTTGTGGCACGTTCCAGCTGGGGTTAAGCACTACCGAATCAAGCCGAGAAGAAAATAACGGTGTACGGCGCGATGTGCGTCCGACCACGACCTTACTTTCAAACACACTTTGGTCATCAAACCATAGTGTCATCCGGTAATCGGGAATATTGACCACAATACGATTCGGCTGATCATCCGGCCATAGACGAAGCCGCTCAGCATTGAGCGCGAGTAATCGAATACGGTCTTGCGCATCACGGTTTAGCCACTTTGCCGTCGATGGGCCAATAATGCCATCCACCGTCAGTCCATGTTGCGCTTGGAATTCGCGTACGGCCGCCAACAAATCTCCGCCAAAACGAACGCTGTGCCCATCAATCGCTTGTAGCCGTTGATCATCCCCCCAAAACCCTTGTCGCCGCAGATTTTCTACCAAATTCAACGCAAAGGTTGTCGCAACCGCCTCATTGGGTCTGACTAATCCGTTTAATGTCACCGTTGGCCACAGTTGGTTCGCATCTTGTTGTAGCCGGATAATTTCGGTCACTAACGCGCGATATTGCTGATTAGCCGGGCGGCGATGGTATAAAAAGGCGTACAGTGTATGATCTAACCCAGCCTGAAATACCTGTTCCCGCATGGGCAAAGCAGGCGCTGGAAGTGGCGCGCGATGTTGAGCGCCAAAAAACCATTGTTTTCCTTTCTGGGGAATAGCGGCCTGATAGCTGAGCAGTGCATAGAGGGTATCGGTCGCAAACACATCGTAAGCCAAATCTTGGCCTTGCTCGCGAAGCTGGCGTAATTGCCATGCTCGCCATTCAAACTCGGGGCTGATCCCAGCAAGTGAAATGACGTTAACTTGTGTTTCGAGTTCATAGCGCGCATCGTCTCGCTCCCACAGCAAAACGAATCCATGTTCCAGATAGTCACGCGTGAGTAGGTCAGGATAGGCAAGCACAGTGGCATCCGGCGCGGCCGCTTGCAGCCAATCTCGGGCATGCTGATAGGCGCGTTGATGATGCTCATCGGCAGACAAAGACTGTCCGGCTGATTCGGTCAAAAACCGCACACTGCCACTGCTGTTAGGCGATGCCGCATGGACAGGCGATAAGAATAAGCTGAATACAATCAGAAGGTTAGCCAAATAAGCGTCCGGCCTTATTTTCATAAACACCTCCTACTCCATGCTTTAATTATGGCAAAATTTCGCCTGACAGAAGCAAAATGATAGTCTGATTTTGATCGCTTTGCGGCAGGAATATGGCACAAAAAACGGCAGCAAAACGATGCTGCCGATATTTGATTTTACCCGAGCAAGATTACACCAGTGTTATCCAGTGGTTATCCCAACGCACCGGTGTCATATGATAATCCGGCGTGTGTGCGGTATTCAGCGTGACCATTTTCCCTCCTCCAGAGCTGAGGTTGATCACATCGCCATCGCGACTCGCCCCGGACGCATCGACCAACGGGTGAAGACCGATCATCTCGCCACTGTCGAGTGACCAGATCCCATAACAATTTCCTCGCGGAGAGGTCGCCACAATCCAACCATTTAAGGTCGCAATACTGGCAACATAATTGTTAAATCGCGCCCACTGCTCTGGTTCTGCAGTGAGCTGTCGCATGGGCTCGCCGCGACGATGAATCGCGACCAAAGGCGCATTATCATCGCCGTGATACTGTTGGCCGGTGGCCACATAACCATCATGAGACACCATAAGATGGCGAATACTGAGCTTTTTATTCGCCAACTCGGCACGCTCAACGACTTCACCACTGGCAATGTCGAGATAGACTAACGCGGGCTGCATTTCATTGATGTTCAATACCGTACGGCCATCTGTGTGCATACCGCCCACACCCACCACCAGCGTTTGCGCATCGTACAAAGCGATTTCATGGGGCCCAATACCAAAACCACTGATCTCACGCACCTTGCTCACTTGACCGTCGGGTGACAAGCGATACACACCGATCACGCCTTCACTGGTTTGGCGTTTTCCTTCTGTGGTATACAACCATTGGCCATCGTCAGAAATAGCACCGTGGCCATAGAAATAACGATCCGGCTCGGCATCAACTTGTGACAAGGTCACTCCACGTTGATAATCAAAAACCTGCATGAAATCACCGGGACGACGCGCAAACGCCACGGCCAAACTGCCTATGTGACGACGCTGGGCTGCGACACCATGACCACGATCTGGTAACGGCAGACGAAACAGCGGCTGGCCGGTATCATCAGCGCCCACCACCGCGTAAGAGCCATCCGTGCTCAAGGCACAGCCCAGCAAGGTGCAGGCCTTTTGCGATTCTTTTTCGCTACAGCCTGCCACTAAGCTCACGACGGAAGGAAGCGCCGCGCCCATTAAGGCCGCTTTAAGCAAACGGCGACGTTTAAGACTAGTCTCCATCGGTGGCATTAAACCCTACAACGATACCCAAATCTTGCGCGACCTGCCCATTTAGCACTAACTTGAGGTATTCCAAGTTATTGTACACCGTGAGCATATCGCGATACCCGTCAACGCTATTAAGGCGCTCAAACAGTGGCACCCCGTCCGTCGGCACACTGTCATAGGCAAGCTGCCAATGCTCGCTAACCCGATCTGCGATCTTTTCAAAACCACGCTCGCGCAGTGCCTGCTCAATACCACCATCAGCATGATACATCGCCTGCATCGCTTTAATACTTTCGCCCAATAGCGCTAACGAATGGCGAGAACGCCATGCTTCGCCTTGGTACGGGTTGGGAAAACCCGGCTTACCCAATGGGTTTGAAAGCTTCTTCATTACATAATCTAACTGGTGGTTCAATGCACCAAGTTTTTCCGCCATCGCCATCGATGGGGGCATGCCCTGCCACGGATTTTGCTGCCAAGCCTCATTCAAGGCACTGGCAGTTTGCGATAATCGGCCACTCACCGCTTTCGCGAGCTGACATTGTTTGGCATCACGCATGTCCGCTTGGGCGTCATAAAGCAGCCATTCCATTGCACCAACACCTTGGACCGCGACGCTTTGCTCGGCCAAGTCATTCGCTTGCCATGTTTTATCGGTAGCAAGCAACGCATTGATTTTACGTCCGGTGGTGTTTTTCTTGTCCGGATAGAATTGGATGCGCCAACTTTGTGCGAGCGCTTGCTCCGAGCCCTTTTCTACCCCTTGTAGCGGCATCCATGCCGCCATTGTGGTTTGCCATGCCGCACGAGCCTCTGCCACAGTCGCGCGATCATCACATACCGCTGCTGTGGTTGAGGCAAGTTGCGCTGCCGTTTGTTTAAAATGCTCACTACGTTGTTTTTGCAGCTGCCACAAGCCATGATTAGGCCCTGTCTCAGTTTGGGATAAACATCCCGTTAGCCATAGCGTGGCGCTCACAGAGAGCACCGCCACAGCATTGAGTCGAAAACGCATGCGATATGACTCCAATAATCGTGTTAGTTAATACCGTTATAATGAGCGTAAGAAAGCAACCAAGGCATCACGCTCTGTTTTAGACATGCCTAGTACTGCCTGTTTGGCTATCGCGGCTTCACCATCATGCCATAAAATCGCTTCCATCAGGGTACGCGCGCGTCCATCATGAAGGTATGTTGCTTCTGGGCTAACTTCTTTGGTGTAGCCAATTCCCCAAAGCGGGGCAGTACGCCACTCTCGGCCGTTGGCAATAAACTCGCCGCGGTGGTCAGCAAGCCCCTCTCCCATGTCATGCAACAGCAAATCCGTATACGGATGAATGGTCTGCTCGCTCAATGCCGGTAAGTCAGGCCGCTTTGGGGTGGTAAAAGTCGGGACATGACATGCATGGCAGCCCGCGTCAACGAACAGCGCCTGTCCTTGTTTTACACTAGGATCTTGCATATTACGGCGCGCTGGCACGGCAAGATGGCGGGCATAAAAGGTAACAAACGAGAGAATATTGTCACTTACCTCCGGCGTTCCTCCATTTGGCATATCTTCACAAACGGATTGCGAAGGCATGCAATTGTGATGCGGGAACATGGAGGTCGTGAGGCCGACATCACCGTTAAAGGCCGCTGCATTTTGTTGTTTAACGGTTGGCAAACCGGCTTTCCAGCCAAAACGACCCAATGCGGTACGCCCTTGTTCGACGTCCCAGACTTGGTTTGCCCGTCCCGAAATCCCATCGCCATTATCATCACTGGGATCGGCCAGCGCGTAGATATCCTCAGCGGCAATCGACTCAAGCAGTCCCAGTCCAATCATGGGCGGCGCAATGCGTGCAGACATCTGCACATTCTCAGCCATAGGACCGTAGTTTAAATCGGTGATCGCAATGTTAGGCTTGCGCAGTGTCACCGATTCTCCGTCTTCGAATGTGACCGTTACTGGCTGGTAAGAGAGTGTCACTTTTCCTTCTGGTTTGGCGCCCGGTAGTGCGAAGTCTTGTAACTGGCCACCGTAATTTGGCTCGGGAATATTGCCGTACTGGATCAGCCTTTGTTTTTCCGCGTCACTCAACGCCGGTACGCTTAGCCGTACTAACATCGAAACCGCGTTAATATCCCCCGCTTCTGGCGGATGACCACGGCCATCTTTAATGTGGCAGTTTTGGCAACCATTGGTATTGAATAAAGGTCCCAGCCCATCGCGCGCATCCGTCGATGCTGGCGAACTTACCCAGGGGTTACGAAAAAAACTGTTGCCGACGCTAAAATCGATGCGCTCACTCATCGGAAGGTTAGCGGCTGGCTGTGAAAAGGCATTCTGCCCTTCTTTGATAACAGTGGTACTGCCACCCGAGGTGCGTTCAAATGCAAGGCTGGAAGGAAGGTACAACGCACTTATACACGCTGCACTGAGGTAAGCAATGACATAGGGCTTCATAGTGTATCCTGACAAAGCAAAAAGCCCCGCTGAACGGGGCTTGTCTTTCGCGGCTAAATTAGAATTGGTGGTCCGCGGTATCTGGGTTGAGGTTATCAATACCAATCAGTTTGGCGGCACGTTCAATGTGCTTGGTTTGATCAACCAGTGCAAAAATCGATTGGTTAACTAGCGCGTTACCCTCTGTGTTGCCTGCGGCAATCAACTGATCAAAATGCACGTTGTTTTGCTCAGCCGACACAACCAAGGTTTTGACTTGTTGGTGCGCTTTATCAAAGCTCGCTTTGATCTCTTTTGCCGCTTGTGGGTCTTTTTCAGCAACCAGATCCAAAATCGAAGGGCCAGTCAGTTCACTACCATCCACACGCTGATAGGAGCCTGTCAGAACGTTGTAAATACCTTGCTCGTTGTAAAAGTGCGAGTTGTGTGTGTTGTCTGAGAAGCAATCATGTTCATCTTCAGTTGAGTTCGCTTCCAGGGCCACTTTCATACGCTCACCGGCAAGCTCACCCAAAGACAGTGATCCCATACCAAACAGCATTTTGCGCAAGCCATTTTCGCTCGAGTCCGACAGTAAGGTCGCTCGGTAGTTATCTTTGTTTCCTTCCGCCCATTGGTCGCGCATCCACGCCAAATCATCGACCAACAGATCGGCCGCCGCTTTCAGATAGTCACGACGACGGTCGCAGTTACCGTGCGTACATGCTTCACCATAAGCAAAGTCGGTGTAAGGACGCTCACCGGCGCCTGCTTGGGTGCCATGTAAATCTTGTCCCCACAGCAAAAACTCAATCGCGTGATATCCAGACGCCACATTGGCTTCTGACCCACCCACTTCATTCAAACTTGCCAGCAAGTCAGGTGTGATCTCAGCAACGTCGAGCTTAGTGGCACCAATTTGAATGGACTGGTTAGCAATAATATTGGCCGTCGCGCCCGCATTACCTAATTCCGCTTGATATCCATCAGCAACATAATCAATCAGGCCTTCATCGAGTGGCCAAGCATTGAGTTGCCCTTCCCAATCGTCGACAATAGCGTTACCAAAACGGAAAACTTCCGATTGTTGGTAAGGTACACGCGCATCGAGCCATGCTTTTTTTGCTGCTTGAAGAGTTTGTTCAGAAGGTTTAGCAACAAACGTATCGATGGCCTGCTCTAACGCGATAGCTGTTGTGTATGAATCAGCAAATACCGCATGAGCAATGTCAGCGTAATGTTCAACAACGTCCTGCTGGGTCGCTGCCTGTGCACCTAAAGGTGCCGCAAAAAGGGAAAGCGCGATAAGATTACGCTTAAAAGGGGTCAGTTCCATAATACCTTTATCCTTCGCTAGTGAGATTCAAATGGTTATGAGAACCATTCTCTTTTATTGGCAAGCGATTTTAAGCAATGTGTAACTGAATGCAACAAGCAATTTGCGTTATTTCTCTTTATGTGATCGACCCATTATGCTTAGTGTTGAATACAACGAGTTGCAACGCTGATCGGACCTGTTTGGCAGGAAAGTTTGTGACAAAGTAGTGCTTTTTGCACTGTGTCACTGAAAGAGCTAAAAATAACAATAAATTAGATTTAATTTGAACTCTAACGATTATAATATACTGAAAGAC
>NZ_MUFK01000034.1:0-38081 GCF_001996085.1 Salinivibrio sp. PR5 | reverse complement strand
ATATAAAGGGGTTTAATGGAAGAATATTGTAATCCAATGGTGCCAGAGTTAACTGTTAGTGATTTTGAAAGATCGCTCCATTTTTATCAGGGTTTGCTTGGGTTCAAAATTAGAAATCAACGCACCACACCAAAATTTGCTTACTTAGAGTATGAGAAGGTTCATATTATGATTGAGCAAATGCACGACGCCGGATGGGAGACAGGGGCACTCGTCTACCCACTCGGGCGAGGTGTTAATTTTCAAATAGAGTTAAGTGATATTTCGCCGGTTCTAGAACGCTTGGTTGCGTCTGAAACTCCTCTTTATCAAGATCAACAAGAAAACTGGTATGACGAAGGGACGGTGCTTTGCGGTCAACGAGAGTTTTTGGTTCAAGACCCCGATGGCTATTTATTACGCTTTAGTCAATTCCTCGGAGAGAAAGAAAAAGGTGGTTTGTAATCAATGTTCGAAACGTAACATCGGGTGAGTATCGCCATGTTTTTTATTACTTATGTGACAGAGAAACTAGCCAGTGAAAATCGTTGAGGCAAAGACAGCAGATTTAGAAGCATTCTATGTCTATCTGAATGCTCAGCTTGAAGAGAATAACACCAACAGTGCGCCAAGCTTCCAGCCGCTTTCTAAAGCATGTAGCTATGTATCCGAAGAGTTAAAAGCGAAGTTTCAAGACGGATTTCAGTTTGAGGTAGGGCAGACAGGCTGGAGAAAACTATGGTTGGCTAAAGAAGAGAATAATACCATTGTTGGTCATATTGACTTGCGTCAGTATAACGAACCATACAAGGCTCATCGCGTTATGCTTGGGATGGGAGTTGAAAGTCGTATTAGGCGACAAGGAGTAGGGGCGGCATTAATTAATGCCGTGGTGGTGTTTTGTCAACACACAGAGCATGTCAGATGGCTTGACTTGAACGTGCTCTCTAACAATCTACCCGCCAAAAAACTATACGAAAAATGTGGCTTTAAAGTGATTGGCAATATGTCGGATTGCTATCGAATCGATGGTCATTCTGTTGATGAGTTAACGATGACCCGTGCTATCTAGCACTAACTTTTGCGCGCGTAATGGAGATAGAGATTATCTTGAGTAAGGATACACCCATGCACCTGACTTTCCGTCCCATCAATCTTGAAACCGATTTTGCTTATTGCGTAGCTGCACGTCGGGACGCTTTTGTGTGTAGCTTTGGCTCCGATGCGGGGTTTGAAGACTTTCTAACGGGCTATTATGAACGGGTGAGTAAACGCATGAATCAGCCCGAGTGGTTTTATCGGCATATATTTTTCGATGGAGAATGGGCTGGGCAGCTTGAATTTCGCAGTACGTCGACCGAGCCTGAGACGGGTTATGTGCATCTCATCTACCTTGCACCTGCTTTTCGTGGTCGAGGGCTGGCCCCTTTGCTGCAGCGCTATATCGAAACTACCTTAACAAACGCGGGGTGCCGCCGAGCGTTGCTATCTGTAAGCCGTGATAACCATCGTGCGTTAGCCTTTTATCGCCAGCACGGCTGGGAATTTGTTCGCGCTAACCCCAAACATGCGAAGACCGATTTTTATCAGTGTTGGTTGCCGGCGTAGATACTTATTCGCGCCAATATGCGATTATGGTGCGATAGAATGTTTCAGTAGGCGAGTGATTTATGACACTGATATGCCGGTCAAAAAGGCTCAATGTGCGACAGTTTACACTCGACGATGCGCCGTTTATTGTGGAGCTGCTTAATGATGCGTCGTTTATACGCTATATCGCGGATAAAAAGGTGCGTACTGAGCAAGATGCGATCGAGTATCTCCGTCACGGGCCGCTCGCGAGTTATCAAGCACATGGCTTCGGTTTAAATCTGGTGGAACGGCGGGAAGATGGTGAGCCCATCGGTATGTGCGGTGTGCTTAAGCGCGATGAGTTGGCATATCCAGATTTAGGCTACGCGTTTTTATCGCGTTATACCGGGCAAGGATACGCAACAGAAGCCGCCGAGGCGGTGCTTGAAGCAACCCTGTTAGCGAGCGGACTAAGTACTGTTCAGGCCGTTACCTTACCGGACAACCAACCCTCAAACCGCTTGCTTGAAAAGTTAGGGTTTCGGCTGCAAAGCCAAATCATGCTTTATGGGCATCGCAACAATCTGTATCAATATACCCGCGTCTGAGCGCCATGAGTTGTTACTGAGGACTGTCCCCCTGAACGGTGACGCGGTGCAATCGTCTGGGCGCGTCACCATAATCGGTTACCGCGTAGTGCTGGGTGGCGCGATTATCCCAGATAGCCACCGAGTGTTTTTGCCAGCGAAAGCGAACGTGATATTTCGATTGGCGTGCTTGACTAAACAGTGTCGCAAGCCGTTGTTGGCTAGCTGCTTCTGGCCAATCGGCAATCGCGCGAGTAAATTGCTCGTTAATAAATAGCACGTCTTGGCCGGTTTCAGGGTGGGTTTGCACCATGGCACGGCGAATCGGTGGGTAGTCTTGAGCGCGTTTCGTCACCACACTCTGGCCGTCGGCGTCTTGATGATCGTAACGGCTGCCTTCAAAGGCGTGCAGTGCGTGAATGGTGTCGAGCTCGCGTAGCTCGGCTTTTTCTTCGTCGGTGAGATCAGCCCATACTGCTGCCATGTCACACCAAATCGTATCCCCGCCATGTTCTGGTACATATTGCGCGTGCAAAATCGAGCACTTGGGCGGCACCGCTTGCCATGTCATGTCGGTGTGCCAATAGCTTTGGCTGGGTGGATTACCGCGGCTGGTTTCAATCACGACCACTTGCTCGTTGTCGGGCAGGTGCGGAAAAAACGGGTGACGTGGCTCAAGCTCGCCGAAGCGTTTTGCCAGTGCGACATGGTTGTCGGTAGATAGAGGCTGCTCGCGAAAGAAAAGCACTTTGTAGCGTAAAAATGCTTGGTACAGCGCCGCAAACTCAGCCTCTGAAAGCTGGGATAAATCGATATTATCGATTTGCGCCCCTAACGTATTGCCTAAAGGGGTGATCTTCATTTGAACCATACCTTACCGCCAATAAATTTATAGGCTGGTGTGCCTCGCACTAGGGTATCACGCGCAAAGGGCTGTTCGCATTGAGGGCAGTGACACGGCGTGGTGGTGGCATCTTCAACAATCCTTTCTTTAAAGCACTTCACCAATGCACCTTTGCCACCTTTGCGATATTTAAACAGTGGCGCATTACAACGTTTACAGAAAATATCGATGGTTTTAGTGGGGCCTTTTTTATTCGGCTTTGCCATGTTGATTGATCAGACCTGAAAATAGAACTCACCGTGATGATGGTGACGAGTGTGGGACGGGCTGTCAATCTTCTAAGCCATTGCGTCCCCAAATTACTGTTTGAGTTTGCTGGCTCGCTGAATGGTGCGCTCACCGCTTAAAGTGGGTGAGCGCACGCGTCGGAATTATTGATTCAAGGCGGATGCGAGTTGTTCGAAGTATTCTTCAATTAAACGATCGTATTCGCCACTTGCTTTCATGCTTGCAACGGTGTCGTTAACTTGCTTCACATCTTGCTCGCTCATCTGGCCTTTTTTAGAAAAGGCGATATAGCTGGGGGTGGACTCAATGGGTGGCGTTTGAATGGCAATATCCGATTGCACGCCCATTTGAACGGCAACATAGCGGGCGCCAAACTCATTGTTGACCCAAAAATCAACACGGTTTGCTTGGAGGAGTTGGACGCATTGTTCGGGTGAGCTGACGCGCCTGACGCCTTTGAAGCGATTTTGCGCGACCATATCATCCAACCATTTTCCGTAGCTGACGTTGTTGATCAGGCAAATTTGAAACTTATTAATGGTGTTTTTATCCCAAGTTACGTTGGCGGTTTTGTTACCAATGGCGACGATATTTTGGTCAAACAGTACCTCATCAATATAGCGGGCAAATGTCTCGCGCTCGTCGGTTTTAAATGCCGTGAAAATGCCATCAGCTTCTCCGGTTTCGACATAGTTTATCGCTCGTCCCCATGGCAGTACTTGAATGCTGATGGGCTTCTCCATTTCTTTGAAAACGCGTTCAACCAGTTCCACAGCAACACCATCGACCACATTACCGTCTCGCGTGATGTAGGGAGGGTATTCGAGCGTCACTAACTTGATCTGAGCACTTGCGGTAAAGGACATCGAGAGTAGAAACAGAAAGATAATCTTTTTCATAACGGACCCCTAATCGGTGTTGGTGTCATGTTTACTGCAAACTTCTGATACGTCATGCCAGTATAGATAATGCACAGCGATGTCGAGGGATTGTTCGTTTTGGGATATGCGTTTTGATGGACGAGAAGGGTGAATTATGAAGAGGTCTGATGTCAGCACAGTGTGTATTGACGCTAATAGCGAACTATTCCCACCCCAGTGGATGAGAATAGCAAAAGAGAGTGTCGCGGTTAGTTTGCGACTTTAACGCGGATTTTGCTTTTCGCAACGCTGGTTAAGTGTAACGCCGCCATCGCGGCTTTAGCCTGTGTATCATCAGGCATGGTCACAAAAGCAAAGCCTTTGGATTCGCCAGTCTCTTGGTCCAGTACCAGATTACATTCGGTGACATCACCATACTCAGAAAACAGCTGACGAAGTTGGTGTTCGGTGGTGGTGCGAGCAAGATTGCGAGCTAATAATTTCATTGTTGTCCGTAATTGTCGAAGTAACAGCGGCAATTGTCTCAATAAAGGGTGGCATGACCAAGTAATAGTTTGGCGATGTGATGAATAAGCGAGTCAAAGGCTCGTATTCCGATATTGATGGCGGCTTTGGTATTGCCGTGAAGTTGGCGGTTTCTGTCGGTGATCTGGATAAAGACACCGCGCAGTCATTGGTGGAACAAGCACACCAAGTCTGCCCGTATTCTAATGCCACGCGTGGTAATATTAAGGTTGAACTGTCAGTGATTTAACCTAACTGGCAAGCTATGATAAGGGAGTACTGTTAAGCAGGGCTCCTTTTTTTATGTCCGCTTTCTTATGGAAGCAGCGCGTTGTTCGGTGCTCCCTAACCTCGAGTGCTCAGCATTGACCGCTAAGACTATTGATCACGAAGACTAACGCGCGAGCCCTATACCAATAACAAGGATGATGAAAGCTAACATGCCAGACGCTACCAGTAAGCTTATCGAGATAAGTGTCGCTCCGCTAAAGAATGAAGACATAGAGGGTGTTCGCCAGGTATCGTTACCTGACCAACAAGTAAAGTTTGCGGGGACCGCAGATGAGTTTCTTGCCGAGGACAGTGAGGCCATTCACCGCCATGTGATCAAGCGACAATGGCTTAGGGCAGGCTCAGACTTGCACACGATGTGCAAACAGATAGCTCAAATCATGAGTGTGTTGTTTGTGGGGGGACTATCAACGGGTGCTTATGCGCAAGGGTTGGATTTTCGCGTTGAAACGGGTGGGGTGGCGTTTAGCAAAAATAATGTCAGCATCCCCGGAGATACCGGCACTCGTTTTGATATGACCGATTTAACTGGGCAGTCTGCCACGCCCTATGTGCGTTTATATGGCACGTATCACTTTAATCCCCAGCATGCGGTACGCCTAACCTTTGCGCCTTTATCTGTCGATGGACGCGGCACGCTGTCAAAAAGCATCCAGTTTCAGGATCAGAGTTTTGCTGCTGGGCAAGCCATTGATGCGGACTATCAATTCAATACCTATCGTGCGACATACCGCTGGACGTTTTACGACCAGGGGCCTTGGCAGTGGGGCGTCGGTGCCGCCGCATTGGTGAGAGATGCAGAAATCACCCTCGCGCAAGGTGAAACAAAAGCAACGAAATCCAACGTTGGCGTGGTGCCCTTGTTGCATGGATATGGTCAATATCGCTTGTCCGATCGCGCGGCGTTGATCTTAGATCTGGAAGGCGCGTGGTCACCCATGGGGCGAGCAGTCGATGCGGCGCTAATGTTGGAGTATCACCTTGGTGATGGCTGGTATGGCGCGTTGGGTTATCGCACCCTAGAAGGCGGCGCGGATAACGATGAAGTCTATAACTTTTCTTGGCTTCACTATGGCCTAGCCAGCCTCCGGTACCGGTTTTAAAGGCGAGGGCAGAAATGGAGATAGCGACCCAGCAAGGATGGCCGCTTGAGCAAGCACAAAACGTCGCTGAGTTATATGAGCAGGCGTTTGGGATGAAGTTCGCACGGGCAATCCCTAATCAGGCAGCGCGCGTGGCGATACTATCCCGATGTTTCGTCCCAGACTTTTCGTTTGCTGCTATGCAAAACGGCAAGGTGGTGGGGTTGGCTGGGTTTCAAACCCAAGCCGGCGCGTTGACACAGGGTATGGGCGCAAAACAACTGATCGATAGCTTGGGGCTCATCAAGGGTACTTGGGCCTGTGCAGTATTGGCGCTGTTTGAGCGTAAAGCGGCACCCAATGAATTGGTGATGGATGGCATTGCTGTTGATAGCGCGGTACGCGGGCAGGGGATTGGCTCCCACTTGTTGGATGCCATTATGGATTATGCCCAAGCGCATGGCTTTGAAAGCGTTCGGTTGGATGTGATTGATAGTAACCCCAGAGCCCGCAAGCTTTATGAAACCAAAGGCTTTGTCGCCACTAAAGAAGAGCGCTTTCCGCACCTAAAATGGTTAGTCGGCTTTTCAGGCGCCACCACCATGGTTAAGGCGCTGAGCTAAAACAACAAGAGAGACAAGGATGTTTATGATTGAAACACGTCGACTTGTGCTGCGTGACATGCAGCCGAGCGATGAAGAGGCGTTTGTTCACTTAACGCAACACCAGAAGTACCAGCGTTTTTATAGCGAAACGGACTGCCAGCCAGAGACATACCGAGACTTACACGCGCGCTTTATTGAACAAGCCAACGCAAATCCACGCGTGGCTTATCAGTTGGCGGTTATCTGCAAGCAATCAGAAAAATGTATTGGCACTGTCGGTTTAAGGCTTGAGGACAACCATCAAGCATCCATCGGGTGCGGCTTAGCTGTGGAGGCTTAGGGCGCGGGGCTAATGAGAGAGGCGGCTGTCGCACTGGCCAATTTCGGTTTTGATTGTTTGGGCGTGCATCGGTTATACGCTGAGACCATTTACGATAATCTCGCTGCAACCAAGCTTTGTCGTTCACTTGGCATGCGACAAGAGGCCCATTTTCATCAGCATCGTTTCTTTAAAGAACGGTGGTGGGATACGGTGGTTTACGCCATATTACGACACGAATGGGTGCAAGGATGATGAAAAAAGCACTGCTTGGCGCACTGATCGTTACACTGCAAGCGTGTACCAGTACGCCCGTTGGTAATGAAACGACCGACGCTGCAGAATGTGTCGGTAGCACGGCGTTGCCAAGCGCATTGGCAGATAAGTTTGTAGCCGTGGACGATCCAGCGCTACTGGCGGCGTCGCTGGGTCAGCCATTGGAAGGGAAGCTTTGCCAAGGCAAGGTATATCAGGCGACTGAAGGGGTAACAGTGTATCGTGCGTGGAATAGCACCAACCCGCATAGTCAGTTTGGTCACTGGTGGGCGTTATCACAACCGTCTGGCTTGGTGGCGGATTATCGCCAAGACTATGAGATTTGTTATCAATGGTCGCCGCTCGATAAATTGGTACAGTGCACCTTGCAACCGGGCGCCAAGATTGTGGTGGGTAACGGTCAAAGTGCGAAATGTTCCGAGTATTTAACCTATCCAACCTCAAGTGCCCAACAAGTTTATCTGCAAGAGGCGGAGCAAGCGGTTCAACATTGTCAAACGTTTGATGCGGTGATGCGTTGGCAGTGATGCGCGGCAATCAACAACTCAATCACATCTAGGTGGCGAGCGCTAAGGCGGCGGATGATAGGCGGCCAATAAGGGTTTATTTCTTAATATCAATGAGATAGCCTTGTTCTATGACAAGAATTGGAACAAGCACATGGAATTAGTCGCCCCCGCACTCAATCACCAAGCAGCCTTTACACGTTTTTATGATGATTTTGCTCAGTTTGACCCCGACAATGCCGATTACTATCGGCCGGGGAAAGACGATTTCCCCACTTACGTGACTCGGTTATCGGATGAGGCATTGGGTAAAAACCTTCGTAAAGGTTATGTGCCGTGTAGTCATTTTTGGCTGCTTGATGCTGAGCAACAAATCATTGGCGCGATTCGGATCCGCCATCACATCAATACGCCATTTCTATCTCAAGAAGCCGGACACATTGGTTACGATATTGCGCCGTCATATCGTGGACGCGGATGCGGCAAGCAAATGTTAGCCTTAGCGCTGCCCAAGGCGAGCGAGCTAGGGATCACTCGCGCCCTAATTACCGCGAATGAAGGCAATATGGCATCGCGCAAAGTAATTGAAGCTAATGGCGGCACGTTGGAAAACATCATTAATGGCGAAGTGTTCAATGAATCATTGGCGCGGTACTGGGTGGACATAAAGGATGATTCCCCGCGCGTGGACCAACTGGACAGTGACCGTCTGTTGCTGGTGGCGCCTAATATGGCCCATCAGCCTTTAATTTTAGAAGCCGTGTTGGAAAGCCAGCACACCCTTGCGCCTTTTATGGATTGGCTTCCGCACGCGTTGACCGAATCGAGCTCGATTGAAAACACCCAACAAGCGATTGATGACTTCGACATGTTTATCAATGAGCTACGCTACTCAATTTTTGAAAAATCGACGGGGCAACTGGTGGGTGTGATCAGCTTAATCATCCGCAACATCGCGATTCCTTATTTTGAAATAGGCTATTGGCTGCGCAGCTCCAAAGAAGGCCTTGGCTATATGAGCGAAGCGGTGCGAACGCTAGAGCAGTATGCGTTTAATGACCTTAATGCCAAGCGTGTCGAAATCAAAACTGCCTACGAAAATACCCGCAGCCGTGCGGTAGCCGAGCGCTGTGGGTATCATCAAGAAGCGATACTTATCAATGACCGTATCCTGCCGAGCGGTGCGATTTCTAGCACTGTGGTTTATGCAAAAGTGGCGGCATTTGAAACAGAGGAGAAATAATGATCCCTGTGAATACTTCCGTGGTCTCGGGCGTAGCGCTCTCTCGTATTGACGGGGAGACAAAAATGCTACTGATGAAGCGAGTGAAAGGTGGCTTCTGGTGCCATGTTGCGGGCTCGATTGAAGCGGGTGAGACCGGAGTGGACGCCATCGTCCGTGAGTTTAGCGAAGAAACCCAGATTGCGGTGGCTGATTTATATAACGCGCAATTTTTGGAGCAGTTTTACGAAGCATCGGTGAATGTGATCGAACTTATCCCTGTATTTGTGGTGATGTGTGATGATAATCAAGCCATCACGCTTAATGAGGAACACACCGAGTTTCGCTGGTGCTCACTTGATGAGGCAAAAGCCTTGGCGCCGTATCCAAATCAGCATGCCGTATATGATCATGTTTGGGCTTACTTTGTTGATCAGCCCGTTAACCCGTTATATCGCGTCAACTTGCCTAACCATCAGGAATGAACCATGAGAATGGAACGCTTTTTTACTCAAGATGACATCATATTGCACGGTGACACGGTTTCCTTGGTCCCTTTATCTGCCTCGCACGCGGATGCATTAGTTGAAGCCGCTACCGATGGAAAGCTTTGGGAGCTTTGGTATACCTCGGTCCCGAACGCAGAATCGGTGGAAGGCTACATCGCTAGCGCCTTGGACGAAAAAGCGAAAGATAAAGCATTGCCGTTCGCCGTGATTGAGAAAGAATCGGGGCGAGTGATTGGGTCAACACGATTGGCCAATGCGGATGCCTCCAATAAGCGCGTGGAACTTGGTTACACTTGGTACGCCAGCCGTTATCACCGCTCGTCGGTAAACACCGAGTGTAAGCGGTTATTACTCGCTTATGCATTTGAAAGCTTGGGGGTGATCGCCGTTGAGTTTCGCACCCATTGGTTGAATCAGGCATCGCGTGCGGCCATTGCCCGTTTAGGGGCCAAACAAGATGGTGTGTTGCGTAACCACAAGATCGTGAATGGCGTATACCGTGATACCGTTGTGTTCTCTATTATCGAAAGCGAATGGCCGGCGATTAAGCTAAACCTTGATTATAAGCTGGCGCGCTACCGTGGTTAAATTCGCGTTTTGCAATATCGTCACGTAAAGTAGCGCTTTTATTGACGAGCGCGTGCTCGAGTTGCTGAGAACCCTTATGGATACACAACCCAATAACCCGCTGCACGGGTTAACCCTACAAACCATTTTGACCCGTTTGGTTGAACACTATGGTTGGTCAGGCCTCTACCAACATATCAATGTGAACTGTTTTTCTAACGATCCTTCGATGAAATCATCGTTGAAGTTTTTGCGTAAAACACAGTGGGCGCGCGATAAAGTCGAAGCCTTGTATATTGATACCTTTTGCTAAGGGTAAAATATACGGATTGGCTATCGGGCGGTGTTTTTTAAGTTATTGATTTTAAATAACTGTCGTTAAGGTGTCGGGGCGCTGTCGTGGTAATGTCGCCCCCATTTTGCATAGTGTCGATAGGGAAGAGCACAAAGGAGCAAGGATGAACGTGAAAGCACTCAGAGTTCAAAAAGGGTGGTCGCAAGACCAATTAGCACAATTTAGTGGGCTAAGTGTTCGAACGATTCAACGTATCGAACGCGGCCACAAACCCGGA
This sequence comes from Salinivibrio sp. PR5, assembly GCF_001996085.1. Lineage (NCBI taxonomy): Bacteria > Pseudomonadati > Pseudomonadota > Gammaproteobacteria > Vibrionales > Vibrionaceae > Salinivibrio > Salinivibrio sp. PR5. Next base: position 27,477 of record NZ_MUFK01000034.1, on the reverse strand, counting down.
TTGGAGTCGCTGAAATCGTTGGCTGCTGTGTTTGATATCGACATTAGTGATTTGCAAAAGGAGACAGACATGCAGGCAGATACTTCAATGAGTTCAGAGGAAAGAGCGATTGCCAAGCGCGTCCGCGCCCTCGGCGGTTTTTATTCTCATTTGACGCACTATGTGGTCGTGCTGGCGATTTTGTTTATTATCAACTGGCTAACCACACCAGGCTATTATTGGGCTTGGTGGGTCGCATTGGGATGGGGGATTGCCGTGGTCAGCCACGGTGTCAGTGCTATGGGCATTGTCGATCTCTTTGGTGATAAGTGGGAAAAACGTCAGATAGAGAAGCGACTGAACGCGCGGTCAAAGCGTTAACCTCTGCCCGATAACGCCGAGCGAATGTGCCTCGGCGTTTTTGTTTTTCATCAACTAACAGACATGTTTACTGAGAGGCCGCTTGTCGCTGCTGGAAGCGCGTTGCATGCTCGACTAAGCCCTTAAACAACGCACGCTGACAGCCAAGATAAAGCAAGAACTCTGGATGCCACTGAACCCCCAGTGTATAGGGGCGGTTGGGTGATTCAATGGCTTGTACAATACCATCTAAATCACGTGCGCTTACCGTTAAATCCTCGCCTAACGCGTTAATTGCTTGGTTGTGCAGGCTGTTTATTTTGCGTCTGCCTTGCCCCAACCGTTGCTGGATATGGCCGTTGACTTCACGCGATATACACAAGGTTTTCATCGGGAACACTGTCCAGCGATGAGAGGTTTTTTTGCGTTGTTCGCGCAAGCTTTGGTGCAAGGTGCCACCTAAACAAATGTTGAGAAGTTGCGCGCCACGGCAAATCCCCAGCAAGGGCTTTTGGCCTGCCAGCGCGCTTTTGATAACTGCGCTCTCTAGGGCATCGCGTTCAGAATCGTAGTTGGGTTTCACTTCGGGCTCGGCGGCGTACAGCACAGGCTCGACATCGTGCCCGCCGGTAATCACCACGCCATGATAGGCGTCTGGATCCAGCGCGGTACCGGGGTGTAGTTGTAATGGCTTGCCACCATAGAGTTTGACTGCCGCGGCAACAAAAAAACGTGGCAGCCTTGCGCTTTTGTTGGGGCCGGTTATTGCGATGACGGGTTTATCCATACATTGTGCACCTTTTCCGCCCAGTTATTAACGATACGTGCCAATGGGTCATTGATATACCCCAAATAGGCCTTGCAACACGCCTTGAGTCGCGCAGGGTCGGCGGCGAGTTTTTCTACCTCTACCCAGTCGTTCCATGCTTCGTGAATGCCCCAGTTTTGTTGGCTGACTTTGCTGTCTGGCAACCGATAATGAAACGTGGGTCGCGCCTTAGTCAGCCCGTCATTGACGGCCGAATTGACGCGCTCAGGATCGAGGTGCGCGAACAAGGGCAACATATCAAGCGCACGGTTTCGTGTGGGATTATCGGCAAGATAGTCATCAATCAGAGTATTCAGATCTGGCCAATAATCAGCCGCTAGCACGCGTTCAATATAGGCTTTCGGGAAAGGGTCGACATAGTTGGTTAGGCGCCGCGACAGATCAATGTCGGCCCGTTTTAAAAGCCAGTCATACAAACATAAAAATGCTTTCAAGTGCGCGCAAATCGTTTTGGCGCTTAGATCTGGCAGCTCTGGATTGAGCTGCATGCCAAATGCATAAACTGGACTGTCTTCGGTTCCTTCGGCACCTTGTTGACGTAGTGAAGCAATTAAATCCTCGACGCTATCGAGGCGGTCTAGCGGGAGAGGTGGCGTGACAATTTCTACCGGCACGACCAGCTTGGCAGCCCACGCTAAGACGTCTTCGGCGGACTGGTCGAGTTTATTGGCCAGTGTTTTCTCGCTTCTATCACTCTGGCCAAGGCGTTTTAATTTGGCATAATCTAACTCAACAACCCAATCGCCCGCGTCATCCCCAGTTAGATGGCGATCGTAACGGCCTCCTTTTTTAACCGTGAGCGACAACTTATCTGCGACGATGCGTGCGATCTCGTCTAGCTCCATGCCGCTTAGTTCAAGTTCTACTCCGACGCGACGCGCCTCCCCTTGCGCATTGTGCTCCCGAGGTGGTTGGGTGAGTCGTGATGTGTGCGTTTTCATTCAATATCCTCACCTTTATTTCTAAGCCTAATAAACGTGATGAAGGCGGTATCAACAGAATTAAAGGTGTTGCTGTCTAATTATTGACCGTTTGTGGCTTAGGTAGAAAAAGCCATTGAATGTGCTTTTCAATGGGGTGGTGCCGCAGCAGCGGGTGAGGCAGAGGCGACATACCTGTCTTTTGCCCAGCTATCGAGTGCGAGTTGCTTGATGCGACCGATCGCATCGTCAGGCAGTTCGGCCGAGGTGCCTACTGCAATAGAGTCGTCATGGTATAGGTATAAACGTGACAAAAACTGTTCAAAGGGCAGGGAAGCTTCGCCGTATTGCTCTCCTTTTCCTTGGGTTGATACCACCACATCATGCCCCCAATCCTGCCCGCTATCGTTGTTGGGATTATAAAAATACACCCGCATGACGCTGTCTTGATCGAGGGCGATGCGTATCAAGGTAATGGCGTGCCAGCCCACAAATACCCCTTGGCTATTGGTCACGGCAATACCTACGGGTTGGGGATGAATGACTGGTATATTGCCGTTGTAGTAGGGGTGGTAGCGGCTATAGAAACGTTCAATAAATTGATCAAACGCCTTTAACATACCGGTCTGCACGTCAACCGCAATCATGAATTCACGCCCCACATACCAACCGTGAAACTCTGGGTTTATCCATTTGTGAGGGTCTTCTTGTCTGCCTACACACAGACGACCCATCTCAATATATAACTTATCTAGATGAGGAACGAGTGCAACGGACACCGGATCGGTATCAATCGGCAGTGACTGACTCAGCCCTTGCAACAAGGTACTTGAGTCCAGCGTTTGCCCCTCAAAATGCATTCGCAAGTTATTATTGCAGGCCACTTGTACAATAGAGTTCAGCAAATAATCCGGGTCGTTATACGCCCACATGGATATCGCCCGCGCTGATTGGCAGGTTGGATTGTTACCTTGTGCCACACCAAGCGGCTGACCAAGCACGGACATGACTCCAGCCAATAAGTGGACGCGGGCTGGAAGGTGATCCCCAAAGGCAAGTGACAGCGCATTTGCGACGTCTGGATGCAGGGTCAGATTAATTTGTCGCCACAGGCTGGGCGCGACGGGTGCATCGAACAAAACACCGCGCTCTAACATCATGGCGAGACCGTAAATCGCTTGAGCGGTTTGCGGATGGACAGCTTCTTGAATCAAGGTATGAACGAGCTGGCGGTAGGTGACCAAACAATCTAGCCCAGTGTTACTCAGACCCAAGGCGGTAGGCAGGACATCAGGCTGGTCATTCTCAAGTAGCCAGCGTAAAAAGGTCGCATGGTAATCAGAGACTAACCCGACATCGTGCATGGCACGCGCGAAACCCATCGCTTCTTGTTGTAGTGAGTTCGTATCCATGGCGGATAAGCGTTCACAATAAGCGGGTAAGCCGGGGTCGTCGTAGCACCCTTGTGTTGGGCCATACAAGGCGCTGACTAAGCGATCAATCCCGAGCTTTGCGTCACCGAGTTGGATTTGCTCTTGAGACACAAGAATAGAAATGTGGTTAATCATTGTCTTGATGGGATTGACTTGGATCGGACGCTGGGCGAGTACTCGCCAGACTTCGTCTACAAGCTCACTTAAAATCGTTTCATACCCCAAATGTGCGAGTAGATATCGATAAAGTTCACTGATCGCAGGGGCGAGAGAACCCAGCCGTATCCGGCTAGACTCATCGGAAAAGCCCATTACCCAAGATAAGTTGAGACTCAGGACTTTGGCGAGAAACTGTCGAGCGTCAGCAGGTGAAACGCGTGTCGTGCTCAGTTGACCGTCAACAATCGCGAGCATCCGTAGCTGGCTTAAACAGTCAAGTACCACGGTGTTTTTCTCGGCGTACGCCAACGTATCTGGGACTAAGTTTGCCAACAGATATTCAGGTTCAGCCCAATCGGTTCCCTGAAATATGCCTGCCTCCTGCAAGGCAGGCATACGCATACATAGCGCTTCAATGCCATTTTCTTGTCCTAGCACCCGCCCACAGATATCTAAAACATGAAACTGGTGGCGGGCTTTAGCGATAGTGCTGACTTGACCAAGTTGTTCGATAGCGTGATCAAGCTTATTCAATAAGCTAGACATAAAAGTCGAGATCTTCCTGTGCTTTTAATAGATCGCGCATAACGTGCGGATCATCTCCGTAAAAGTGTAGTAGACCCCAGTGTGTGCCGAAAGCACTGCGCTTCGGTACTTTGTTTTCCATCGGTGACTGAAGCTCATGAAATTCAAAGTACTCGTGGTTTTCTGTTTCTTCAGGAATGGCAAGCTGGCTGACAACACGACGTCGAGGGTAGACCCCAAAGGTACCGGCAACGCCTTTGGCATCTTCAATCGGAGTAGGGAAGAAAGCCTCCAATTCTTCGTCGGTGGTTTTAGGGTCAAAGGCCACTACCATGGCTTGATAGCAATTGAAACCGTAAACACGCTCAATGATTTCAAAGCCTTGGAAACCGGGTGGACGATAGGCGACTTCGCCAAAGTACATGCGGCCATCCTTGGTGACGAAATATTCTGGATGAATAAAGCCAAAGTCGATATCAAAGGCATCAATCAGTTTTTCAATTTCTTGGGTCACTTTCTCTCGGTATTTTTCAAGCTCTGGTGAGGCTGGCACGAACACAGAGTAGCCGAGCGTGACGTATTCAGAGATATTTAAAAACTGGATTTTTCGGTTTTTAATAAAGGCCTCGACGGCGAACTCCCAACCATCCAAGTGGCTCTCCATCAACAAGGGAAACTCTTCATCCGAGACACGGTCGAGGTCGTCCGGTTCGCGAATCATCCAGTGACCTTCACAGCCCGCTTTATCAAACGCTTTGAGGTGGATAGGATCGTTTGGGTCACCATCCAGTTTCAGTAAGGCTTGGTTCACTCGACGCAGAAAACGGACCACATCGGACTTATCTTGTGCTTCTTCAAAGATACCGACACGAATACCGCCGATTTGTGCGCGACGTTTCATCAGCGATTTATCGCGGAAGAGAAGGGCTTGGCCCATTAATTTAGGGTTTTTAAGCAGAACGGCGTTAATGGCGCCTGCCCATTCCACGGTTTCTTCAAACAGTGGAATCGCGACATCGACGCCCATTTCTTGCAAGGTGGTGGCAATTTCAAAAGAGCGGTCGTTGAGTCGCTCAAAATTCCACGGCAAAAAAGGAATATCGTGTTCTTTTGCGTAGTCTTCAGCCCATGTGGGCGCCACGACGACGTACTGACGATCGAAACGGCTGATCGCGTCAATGGCATTTAAGCTCCACCCCAAAATGGCAACGAAGCCTTTATTAGGATCATAGTCAGCCATATTTCATCCTTTTACTTTTTGAGCATGAGTGACCACTGTCACATATTGCTGCGTGGTCTTTAAGGCAAGCTGAGGATAGAAAGCAGGAAAGTGTGCAGTTGGACGACTGAAATCGACTGCATGCGCAACGTTTTCACCCGCCGGCTGACCAAATGCGATCTCAATCGTTAATGGACTGAGAGCGCGCCGGAAAACTCGTCATTTTATTATTGATGTCGTTATTGGTTATGTGTAAAAGCAAGGAATTACGCGGATAAATTTCGCCGCGGAGATAAATGACTTGGCGTGTTCAGGGAGTGAAAAAATGGCCAAAAATGTGGTGGTACTGGGAGCGGGCATGGTCGGTGTGTCTGTTGCTTGGCATTTGTTGAAGCGTGGCTACGATGTAACGGTCGTCGATAGAATGGCGCCTGGGCAAGAAACGTCGTTTGGCAACGCAGGTATTATTCAGCGTGAAGCTGTTCGGCCCTACGCCTTTCCGCGCGACCTTGCCACCTTGCTGCGTGTGTTACCTAATCGTGCTGTCGATATTCGTTATCGGCCCACCAGTGTTCTGCGTGCCGCGCATCCATTGCTGCAATATTGGCATCATTCGAGTGAAAACCAATACAAAAAATTGGTCCCCGAGTATGCGGCATTAATCATGCAGTGCCTCGATACGCATGATGAAATGATCGCGTCCGCGGGCGCGGTATCGCTGATCCGCAAGCAAGGTTACCTTAAGTTATTCCGCAGCCAAAAAGCGCTGGATGAAGAGTGCGCGCGTGCGGCGTCTGATCATGCCAATTACGGCGTGGACTATGAGGTGCTCAATCAAGCGCAGCTCGCTACTTTGGAGCCGCATTTAACCGCGCAGCTAGCGGGGGCTATTCATTGGAAACAACCTTGGACTGTCACCGATCCCGGAGCCTTAGTGCAAGCCTACGCCGACGATGTTATCGCCAAAGGCGGCGAGATAAAGCGTGCCAATTTGCAAGCATTAAAGCAGGAAAACGGACATTGGGTCATTGAAACGGATCACGCGCGCCTTCGTGCGGATCAGGTTGTGATGGCGATGTGACCGTGGTCATCTTACTGGTTGCGCCAACAAGGCATAGAGGTACCTTTGTTTACCAAACGTGGTTATCACATGCACTACCAAGGTGACGCTAACACTCCGCTCAATCATTGGATTATGGACGCTGAAGTGGGCTATTTGCTCGCACCGATGCGCGCGGGCGTGCGATTAACCACAGGGGCAGAATTGACAGCATTGGATGCTCCCTTGAACGAGCGGCAATTATCGGCAGCGGAAAAGGTAGCACGCGAGCTCTATCCACTAGGTGACCGCGTGGATGCGGCGCCTTGGAAAGGTGGGCGTCCGTGTATGCCGGATATGAAGCCTGTCATCGGACCCACGCCGAATAAACCCGGATTATGGCTCGCGTTTGGCCACGGTCACCAGGGCTTTACGCTGGGGCCCGTCACTGGAAAACTTATCGGACAAATGATGGATGGTGAGAACACATCAATTGATATGCAGCCTTATCGTGTCGACCGGTTTTAAGTCTGAGGCCGAATGTTTCTGCTGCTCAAATGGGGCTGGTTCAGGTGAAATTGGCAGCATTTAAGCACGATGAGTGAACCCAAACGTCCAATGGCGTCGTACTCTCAGTTGCTTTAAATAGCGAAGCTATAAGACAATATCGCTTTGCCCTTGCAAGGCCGCCTTTCGATGACATGGTTGCCCTGCATTTTCGCCGCTATCAAACTCAGCTAGGACAGTATCCATGTACGAGGAGTATTTCTCGATAGCCAAACCCGCCATCGTCGTGCGTGGTCCGGAAAATATGTCATTTATCGCCATTCTGGAAGCGAAACTACGCGAGTATGGCTGTGATGTCACTGTGATTGGGCCTGATGATGCCATGCCGGATTGGGACACGGTTCAGCTAATCAGCTGGGTGCCGGAAGGTGGTGCTCAAACCAAAACATTGCGCTGGCTTAGTGAGCAATGCCCGTTTATTGCGTTAATGGCGAGTCAAGCGGCGGCCGACCGTGTCGCGGCGCTAAATGCCGGCGCTGATGATGTATTATCGACGCCCGTTGATTTGGAAGAGTGCCTAGCGCGCTCAGCGATCGCCATGCACCGTCGCCATGCAACGTCTGCGATGCGAGATACGTCCGGGCAGCTACAAATCGATAATCTCTGGATGCAAAAGGATACGCACCGTGTGCGTGTTAACGAGCAGCCGGTGAAATTGACCCCGCTTCAATTTGAGTTGCTGTGGCTCCTTGCGCAGCATAAAGACACGACCCTCAGTAAACCGCTGCTGTATCGCCAAGTATTGAAGAAAACCTTCGCGCCAGATGATCGTAGTCTGGATATGCACCTGAGCCGGATCAGAAAAAAATTGGCCGATGCGGGCTTCCCTGCCGAAAGGCTCCAAACTGCGCACGGGAAAGGCTACTGCTTTATTTAGCCTCGCTTGTCGTTCGAGCAACGCGCCAGTGGCGAGGGTGAGGAAGGCGTGGCAGCAACAGCCCTGCGATTACAATGACAATGCCCACCACCTGAAGTTGGCTCACGACTTGTCCCATCAAAAACGCGGTGAGTACCGCGAACACAGGCACAAAGTTAAAAAAGAGTGCCGCATTGGCTGAACCTAGATGGCGCACGCCGTTGAGCCAGAGTAAGTAACCGGCGACGGTACCCAGCACACCGATATACAGGAGTTCGGAGACGGCCAGCGGACTTGCAGTCAAGACTTCGCCAAATGGATGAACCTTTGGGGTAAGCGCACACATGATGCCAATGACGGTTGCGCCACTCAGCATGCCCAAAAACGTGTAGGGGATCACCGGCATCCAGCGGCCAATGCCTTGGCTGAAGAAGGTGTACGCACTCCATGCAAACATGCCAGTGAAAATCATCTGATCACCTTGGTTAAAGTTTAATTGGCTGAGCATCTGCCACTGCCCATTGGTGATCACCACGAGCACGCCCGATAAACTCACCACCAAGCTGAAAACTTGCCCTTTACGTGGCAATGCGCGAATCGCGATGCAGGCGATAAGTGAAGTCACCAACGGGCTGAGCGCCATGATTAGTGACCCATTGGTCGCTTGGGTATACTCGAGTCCAGTGAACAAACAGAGGTTAAGGCCGCCAATCCCCACAGCGCTGACGGTGGTTGCCCACAGCCATTGTTTAGCGCTGAGTGTAGGGATGCGGGTACGGGTGAGTTTGAGATAAAAGCCTAGACAAATTGCGGCGACGGCAAAGCGCCAAAAGACCAAGGTGAGCGCATTCACTTCATTCAGCGCATCTTTACCAATAGGAAAAGTGCTACCCCAAAAAAAGGCACATAAAATGAGAAGGGCAACGGCTTTCCACAGTGAAGCAGTAGTTGTCATAGCAAGACCTGACTTGTTGAGTGATGTGCGCTAGTGTATAAGTTTCAAAATATGAATAAACCGGCAATATCAGAACGGTAGATTCCAAAAATGAAACCTAGCTATTCGTTAGACGATTTGCGCTGTTTTTGTACTGTGGCGCAGTTGGGGAGTTTTAAAGCCGCGGCGCAGCAGCTTGCCATGCCGCAATCCACCCTAAGTCGTCGTATTCGCCAGCTTGAGCAGGATCTTGCTCTGCGTTTACTCAATCGTGATGCACATCGTATCTCGCTGACTCAAATTGGTCATCGCTATTTTGAACGTGCCGCAGGGTTGTTCGATGAGTTGCAGACGCTGAGCGATGATTTGGTGAGCGAGAAACATCACCCCCAAGGCAAAATTCGTATCAGCGCACCCATCAATGCCGGTAAGCAGTTTTTACGCCGCGTCTTTTTCGACTTTATGCGTGAGTACCCCGAGATTCAACTGGATCTTAACTTTTCCAATAGCTTGATAGATATTGAAGCGGAAGGCATGGATGTGGTGTTTCGGGTCGGGAATCCGGTAGTAGAAAACTGGATTGCACGGCCGCTCACCGATATTCACTTCATTTTGTGCGCCAGTCCAGACAGTGATTATCACGACGTGCGCTCACCCAATGATCTGAGTGGTCAGCCGGTGGTGATTTGTCATCCGATGACGGTTTGGGAGCTCACACACCATCAAACGGGGGAAGCGTTTGATTATCAAGCCACCACGGGCATACGTGCCGAAGTGGATGAAATTCAGATGTTAACCCATGCCGTGCAAGCCGGATTTGGCATCGGCTATATTCCTGATTATTCCGCGCTACCTTTGATAGAACAGGGCGAATTACAGCGCGTGTTGCCGCAATGGTGCAGTCGAGCGCGTACGCTATTTTTGCTCTATCGAGACCGAGAACAAGTGCCTTTGCGTGTTCGATTGCTGGTGGAATTTGTTCTCGCGCGTTTTATGTCCTCCTAGTGTGTAACCGGACATCAAAGGGCTGTTTCCCGAGACTAAAGGGGCCACGTTGCAGTGGCCCCAATGGGTGCGATTTTTCGATTAATCGCTATGATGCGTGTGCGCTGGCGACAACTCGGTGGATGCCGGCGTGATGGTTTTGGCTAAGAACAGATACATCGCAGGCACCACGAACAGGGTGAACAAGGTGCCCAGTGTCATCCCACTAGCAATCACTAGCCCCATGGCAAAACGGGCGCCAGCACCGGCTCCTGAGGCAATCAATAGCGGGATCATGGCGAGCACCGTCGCTGCCGTGGTCATCAAGATAGGGCGTAAACGGATGGCGGACGCTTCTTCAATCGCCTCACGTTTGGTCCGTCCTTCTTGCTGGAGCTGATTGGCGAACTCGACGATCAATATCCCGTGTTTAGCAATCAGACCAACGAGAGTGAGCAAGCCAACTTGAGTGTAAATGTTCAAGGTAGTAAACCCTAGGCTGATAAATATCAGCGCGCCACAGACACTCATTGGCACGGTGACCAAAATAATGATCGCGTTTTTAAACGACTCAAACTGCGCCGCCAAGATCAAGAAAATCACAATCAAAGCAAAGAAGAAGGTCACGACCAGTTGCTGGCCCTCGCTCATAAACTGGCGTGACTGTCCGGCATAATCAACACTAAAGCCTGCTGGCAATTCTGTTGCTGCAATCTCTTCGAGCACACCCAGCGCTTCCCCCAAGGGAACACTAGGGCGCGGTACACCGGAAATTTTCACCGCATTCAGCTGCTGAAAACCGCGTAATGCTTGAGGCTGCACACTTTCTTCTAAGGTCACTAACGTTGAAAGTTGAACCAATTCGCCGTCTTGGTTGCGGGTATAAAACTGGCGCAGTTGTTCTGGCGTGAGACGTTCACTCCGCGCCACTTGTGGGATCACTCGATAAGAGCGATTCTCCAATGAAAAGCGTCCCGCATCCGCCCCAGATAACAGTGAGCCCATATCCGCGGCAAGCTGTTGCATGCTCACGCCCATCAAAGCCGCTTTTTCACGATCGATCTTGACCGTTTGTTTGGGGCGGTCAATGCTCAAATCGGTATCGACAAAGATAAACCGCCCAGTCTGCATTGCTTTGCCCACAATATTGTTCGCCACTTCATTAATCGCTTCAAAGGGTTGCGTCGAACCGATAATAAATTCAACCGGCGTCCCGCCGCCCGGAGACGGCAGTGAAGGGGGCACCAAGGCAAAGCTACTTAAGCTCGGTTGGCTGTCCATAAAGGGCTGAATTTCGTTTTCCAAGATCGCTTGGGTACTGCGCTCTCGCTCATCCCACGGCGCGAGTACAATACCGGCTATTGCGCTATTGGTGCCGCCAGAGCCATTGATAATAAAGACGTTGTCGATTTCTGGTACATCGTCAATCAGTCGGTTTAATTCATCGGTACTGGCAGACAACGCATCCAGCGTGGTTTGGCTATCGGCTTCGAGTATGGAGAACACAAACCCTTGGTCTTCAGCGGGCTCAAGCTCAGAAGGACTGGTGATAAACAAAAAATAGCAAGACACTAAAACAATCGCGCCAAACGTGAGGATCACCGCATTGGTATTCAACAAGCTATGGAGTGTGCGTTGGTAGCGATGATGCAATCGGTCAAACTGCTTATCCAGCCAATGCTCAAGGGAGCGTTCTTGAGTCGCTTTGTCCGCTTGATAGGGCTTGAGGACATAGGCACACATCATGGGCGAGAGCGTGAGTGCCACCACGCCGGATAAGATCACCGACGCGGCGAGGGTAAAGGCAAATTCAACAAACAACACCCCGGTTAAGCCACCAACAAAGCCGATGGGCAGGAATACCGCGACCAAGGTGGTCGACATGGTGATAATCGGCCACGCCAGTTCGCGCGCGCCTTCCAGCGCGGCTTGTGTTCGGCTTTTACCTTCTTCGATATGGCGGTGCACGTTTTCAAGCATGATAATCGCATCATCAACCACCACACCAATCGCCAGTACCATGGCAAGCAGTGTCAGTAGGTTGATGGAAAATCCTAACAGCCACATTAAAAAGAAGGTGCCGATGAGCGATACGGGGATCGCGACCGCAGGAATAATTACCGAGCGTAACGACCCTAAAAAGCCATAAATGACAAAGACTACGATGGCTAAGGCGAGAATAATCGATATCACTACTTCATCAATGGCATTATCAATATACTCGGTTGAGTCATAGGCGATATACGCTGACAACCCTTGAGGCAATTGGGTGGTAATGTCGGCATCCCACACCTGATTCACCGCCTCAATTACATCCAGCGCATTGGCATCTGGTGAGACTTCGATGCCGATAAAGGTGGCATCGAGCCCGTTAAAGTTAACCGATGTTTGGTAACTTTCCGCGCCGAGCTCAACGGTCGCCACATCACTCAAACGCACAACAGATTGGCCATCACTGCTGATCACCAGATCTTCAAATTGTTTCACGTCATGAATGTCGGTGGCGGCGTTTAAATCAATCGCTACGTCTTGGCCTTTGGTGCGCCCTAGCGTCGCAAGCACATTATTGCTGCGCAGTGCGGTAATCACATCCGTACCGGTGAGATCGTACGCGGCCATTTTGACCGAGTCGAGCCAGATTCGCATGGCAAAGCTACTGGCACCCAACACATCAGCACGCTGCACGCCGGGAATCGTCGACAGTTGTGGTTCGACCACCCGGACCAAGTAATCGGTAATTTGATTATCAGTGAGGACGTCAGAATAAAACGCGAGGTACATCGCTGCGACTGTTTCCCCCACCTGCAGGGTGACGACGGGCTCACGGGCATCATCAGGTAGCTCTGAGCGCACCTTATTCACCTGTGCGGCAATCTGCGTGAGTGCTTCATTCGGATCGTAATCAAGGCGCAAATAGGCTTCGATGGTGCTCACACCGGCGGTTGATGTGGAGACTAAGTAATCAATCCCTTCTGAGGCAGCGATTTCACGCTCCAGCGGCGTGGTGATAAAGCCTTGGATCAGGTCGGCATCTGCACCGATATAAGTGGTAGAGACACTGACCACTGCATTTTTGATCTCGGGGAATTGACGCACATTCATGTCGGTGATGGCGCGTAAGCCGAGCAAGATAATGAATAGGCTCACTACGGAGGCCAAGACGGGTTTCTTGATAAAGACGTCGGTAAATCGCATCGAATCGCTCCTATTGATTCACAACGTTGGGATCAAGATCTTCGCTCGGCTGAACACGCTCATTGTCACTGACCTTGATGTTGCTACCGTTACGGAGCTTGAGGAGGCCGGAGGTAACGATACGGTCACCGGGTTGAAGGCCGTCTTTAATCACAATCATGTCACCGCGGCGCGCGCCCGTTTGCACAAAGCGCTGTTGTACCGTCAATGCATCGTCTTGCTCTTGGATCACGAATACCGCGTTGCCATACGGATTAAATTGAATCGCGCTTTGTGGTGCCAGCAAGACATTTTGCGTTTCTTCACCTTGATCAAGGCTCACGCGTGCGAACATACCTGACCGTAAAACGGCATCTGGGTTATCAAAGGTGGCTTGAATATCGACACTGCGACTCGATGGCGTCACAACCGGCGAAATTGCAGTCACTGTACCGGTAAAGACCTCGTCAGGCTGTGCGCTAATCGTGGCAGAAACGGTTTGACCATTTTTCAGCGTGCTGAGCTGCTGCTCGGGCAGGGTAAAGTTTAGGTGAATCGGGGTCACTGACGTGAGTGTCGCAACCGCTGTCCCCGGGGACATTAATTGGCCAAGACTGACTTCTCTGATCCCAATGATGCCGTCGAAAGGCGCGGTTAATGACTTTTGCTCAATGCGCGCTTTTTGGCTGTCGACAGCGGCAATCGCTTGTTTGGCTTCACTTTCTTTACGTTTTAGCTCTGACTCGGAGATGTTTTTATCTCTAAATAGCCGCTGATAACGCCGCATTTCAAGTTGTGCCAGTTCTGCCACGGACTCGAGCCGACGTAATTCTGCCTCATCAACGCTGGCATCCAAGGTGACCAGTAATTGTCCCTTTTTCACCGATGTCGCATTGTCGAACAAGATATTGTTGACGATGCCGCTTGCCTCGGTAGTTAGCTGGGTTTCATTAATGGCCGCAAAACTGCCAATGGTGGTTTGTTGTTCTTGCCAAGGGTGGGTTGAGACTGTAGTGGCCGTCACGGTGACCGTAGGGGCAGGCATGTTGTCAAAGAATTGGTTCATAAAATGATTGCCTACTGCTTTGTAAGCAAAAATTCCCCCAAAAAGGAGACCACATGCGACTAACATAATAATTAAACGTTTTATCATAAAGATCCCTGAACAGAATTGCTGTCACCAGCCTTGGCTTATAAGTACAGACGAAGGCGCAAAAGGTTGATTTAACCAATAACAAATATCGAACTGACCAATACAAACCTTATCACTGTTTGGTTCATTCATTGGTGGTAAATTGATGATCTTGTGGATTAGCTCGGGTCAGTGTCATCAGCGAAGCCGAATAAGGAGAACGTCGATGCTACTCAATGCAAATAGCACGGTAACGGAAGCGGCGCTGCGTGCCGTTGCGCATATGCCAACGCGTAGTTTGCCGGTGCTGGTGGATAACAGCTTTAGCCAAAAACTGACCGATGCGGATTTGATGCGCATCGCGGTGTTGTTGGCCCAAAAAAGCGCTGATGAAGGAGGGTGCCCTATCGGTGCGGTGATTGTTGACAATGAAACAAGTCAAATCGTAGGTAAGGGGCACAATACCTTGGTGCAAGAAAATCACCCCTACAATCACGGCGAAACGGCCGCGATACGTGATGCTGGGCGAATTGACTTCAGCCAAACAACCTTGTTTACCAGTTTAAGCCCATGTGATGTGTGCGCGGCATTGATCAGCATGCGCGGTTTTTCTCGCGTGGTGGTGGGGGATGTCACCAGTGCGAGCGGTAACGAGACGATGCTGAAAGAGAAAGGCGTGACGGTTGATGTGCTGGAAGATCCGCAGGGCATTGCGCTGTATCAGCAATTTCGATCCGAGCACCCCGAACAAGAGTTAGAAGATTGGCAAGGTGTAAGTGCCGTCAAAGCACGTTTAGCCAAGCGTGGATAAGAGGAGAACGACATGGATGTTGCGATTGGTCCGACAACGGATGCGAATTACAGCCAAAAGCTGATCCAAGAGAATATGGCCCCTTACTATGAAGCGAGGAAAATCGCTTGGAATCCACAGATGTTTATGGAAAGTTGGCGAGTTTTTGATAATTATGAAATTCGCCATGAGCGAAAGCGTTGTGGCGTCATTCGCTTGAAGGCAGACGGTGAAACACTTTTTATCCGTGATTTACAGATTGAGCCGAGTAAACAGCGGCAAGGGATCGGCCGCGAGGCAATCAATTGGGCGGTCGCTCATGCGCGAACGTCTGGCTATGCGCACTTAGCGTTGCGTGTTTTTGCAGAAAATCCCGCCGTTTCATTGTATCAAGCGCTGGGGTTCGTGGAGACAGGGCGCAGCCGAGATGCGGTTCTCACGCTTTCGTTGTCGTTAACCGCAACGTCCGAATAACGAGCAAAGCGCCTGAGCATATCGATAGAGATGGCATGCTAGTCTTATAGATAGCGTAGCGAGTCAACAAAGTGAGTGGCTGGATGACCCATTGGATACAAGCGTGCATTGCGATTTGGCTAACTCTTTTCTCCTTTCAACTATGGGCCGAGCCATCGACATCAGAGCCGCTTAAGGTTTGTGTGGGTGATGGGAGCCCTTGGCCGCCATACACCTATTGGCAGGGAGAAACGCGACAGCAAAAAGCGGATACCTTGACAGGTTATGCGACAGATTTGGTACTCACCGCATTAGAGCGTAACGACATAGCCTATCAACTGGTATTTATGCCTTGGGCGCGTGTGCAACATGAACTGGCACGTGAGTCAGGCCGTTGTGATCTTACCTGGGATGCGAGTTATAAACCCGAGCGAGCGCAATACAGTCGCTTTACGCAGCCACTCTATTCTATATCGTTGGGTTACCTGTACGTGGGTGCTCCTGACACACATGCACAACCGAATTTATCGGCGATACAATCGGTTTGTGGTGTGAATGGCTATAACTATGCCGCATTTGGCGAGAACCCCCGACCGAGGTTTGAAGCCAATACTTTGCAGCAGGCCTTGCGGATGTTAGAGGCGGGCCGGTGTCGCTTTCTTGCCAGTGAAATCGAGCCCGTTTTAGGAGGAATACGGCTCGGGCTCTATCAATTTTCACGCGATATTGCTTACATCGCGCTGCCTAATCCGAAAGCATTTCATGCTCAAGTCAGCCGATATGCGCCACAAGCGAATGACTTAGTGGCGCAGATTGATGCGTATTTGGACAGTGCGGCTCAACGTGGTGAGTTACAAGCGCTCCGTGCACAGTACTTTCAGCCAGTTACCTCGCAGCCCCAGCATCAACCTAAGTCGGAGTAATGCGTTATCGCGTGCTACGCACAGAGGGTAGAGGGCGCTTGGACCAGCGTGTAGGCAGCTTGGTCGTCGCTAAGTGAGCGTGTAGCGTTTTAGCATGTCGATGATAGGTCACTTGACGACCCGAGTGAAAACTCACCTTGAGTACCATGTTTCTCTCCTTGTGATTAACGTTGCGATAAAGTTACATTTTTATTCTAAATAAGTGTATTTAATTATTCTTAAGTCACATAAGAAAGTCTAATAATGAATATGGGCTTGCTGGGCGTACGATAAAATTAACAGTCTGTGCCTGTAAGGGACGGATGGGGACGAACTAGCAAACTAATAAGGAAGATTATGACAGGGACGCCACCACTTTCAGGTCAACAGGCTGCGCTGCTTCAAAGCCTCAAAGCGCACGGTATTTCAGTAAAAATATACCGCCATCAGCCTGTCTATACGTGTGAACAAGCAGACGCGCTCGGTTTGCATACTGATGCAAACCCGACCAAGAACTTACTGTTGAAAGACAGAAAGGGTAAACAGTTTTTCTTGGTGGTGCTACCGGGCAAAGCCACCGTCAACTTAGCCGGATTGAGTGAAGCCTTGGGCACGTCTCGCCTATCGTTTGCGTCGTCGCAGCAACTCGACACCTATTTGCAGGCACAATCAGGTGCCGTATCGGTATTTGATGTAATGAACGATCCTGAGCATCGCGTGAGTTTGGTGATCGCGAATGCGATATGGCAAGTCCAAGCGGTGGAATGCCAGCCTTTTTGTCATGATCAAACTTGGGTCATAGCCACGCAAGATCTCGCCCGCTGGTTACGCGCTATAGGCCGAGATTATCAAACAGTGGATCATCAATAAGCTGATGAAAATTAGCGTCTTTGTAACATGATCCATACAATTCTGGCTAAGAAATGTGCAATCAGTTGCGTACAGGTGAAAACAAATAGAAATGAGACTGGTTATCGTTTATGTTCCAATGCGTTTAAATAATCGTTAGCTACAGGAAGTCTCATGTTGAAGAAACACCCCCTTGCCGTTTTTGTGGCTGTCGCGCTGTCACCCCTAGCCAGTGCAGCTGCAACTAACTCGACAGAACCGGTTGATGAAGTCTATGTGGTTGAAGGCCATCAGGCTCGTTTCAACGCCAATAGCAATGAAACAGCGATGCGCATGGATGTCAGCCAACTAGAAACAGCGGGCCAAGTGGCTGTGATGGATCAAACGCTGATTCAAGAGCAAAACGCCACGACACTAGGAGATGTGTTGGTAAATGACGCCAGCATTGGTGTAGGTGGTACGGACCGCAATCGTGAGATTTTCATGCTACGCGGCTTTGAACTTGATACCGGAACAGGTTACCTGCGTAATGGCCAGCAGCAATGGTCTTATTATCGCCATCCTGTTGAGCTGATGGAACGCGTTGAGGTGTTAAAAGGACCAGCAGGTTTGCTCTATGGCAAGTCCGCACCGGGTGGTTTGGTGAATATGGTCACCAAACGTCCAACAGCAGCGTTCCAAGCGTCAATCAGCCAGAAAGTCGGTACTAACGATTATCAACACACCGTCGCCGATGCATCGGGTTCTCTCAACGAGAGCGGCACCTTACGTGGTCGGGTGGTGCTATCGAAGCAAAGCGAGGGCTCATCACGTCGCTATTTAGATGGCAGTGAACCTGAGCTCGATCGTCAAATTGCAGGCTTGATGCTAGATTATGACATCACTCCCGACACCCAGCTTTCTCTTCATTATGATCGTGTGATTGATGACAGTAGCAGCGATAACGGCGCCAACATTATCAATGGTAAACCGCAACTGGGTAGCCAATTTATCTGGGAAGCGCCTTGGTCGTTCATGGACATTGATGTCGAGAACTACGGAGTCGATATTGTCAGCCAATTAACGCCGGATTGGAAAGTCAAAGCAGGTTACAATCGCCAAGACTACAAACGTCATTACCATGAAGGATTTGGACAGCGTGAAACCTATGACGCCAATACCCAATCGTTCAAATACTTTGCCATGGACCGTCACGACAATTGGGTACTGGATACGGCTTATATTGATGTCACCGGTGCATTTCAGTTCGGGAATATCGATCACCAAGTGCTGATTGGTTCCAATGCGCTGCGTAATGACTATGTCGGTCAGCGTGTGATGGAGAAAAACCAAACCGCCGTGATTGGTGGTGCGTATCCGGAGCCGGACATCCATTATGGCACAGCAACTCCGCGTGATCCTGATCCTACTGATTCCATTGGCTTTTATACGCAAGACTTAATGACATTAAATCCACAATGGCAGCTGCTTGCAGGGCTTCGCTATGACCGCGAGGATAACGAGACGGACACGTATTATAACGTGCTACCTAAAGCCGCGGTGATGTATCATCCGTCACCGGAACAAACCCTGTACGTGACCTATTCCGAGAGCTTTGAACCGAAAAACCCGGTGGATAGTGATACCGATATCAATGACGGCATGGCGCTAAAGCCGGTGAAGGGTAAGCTGTACGAGTTTGGCTATAAACAATCGTTATTGAACGACCAAGCGTTATTCAGTGCCGCCTTGTTCCAAATTGAACAAGAAAATAAAGTGGTCAAAGAGGCAATCACCGGACAAGGCAGTCTCACTTCACGCACCACACAATTAGGTAAACAAACGCATAAAGGGGTTGAGGTCAGCCTTGCCGGTCAAGTGACTGACAGTTGGTCAGTGCATAGCTCAGCGACGTATTTAGATGCACGCATCGAAGACCCGTTCAACCCGGCTAACGATGGCAAACAGCCTGCCGATACGCCAGAGTGGGGCGCCAGCATTTGGTCTCGCTATGATGTCGATAACCAAACCTATGTGAACGTAGGTGCGCGTTATGTCGGTGATCGTTATGGCGATATGAAAAATACCTATCATAAGCCAGGTTACACCACGGTGAATGCAGGTGTGGGCCATACCATTAAAGCCGGTGAACAAACGGACTTGAAACTGAGTGTGAATGTTGAAAACCTCTTCAACGAAAGCTATCTCGCCGGTGGTGTACAAAATAAAACCACGTTGGGCGAAGAGCGCAAAGTCGTCCTCGGCGCGTCATTACACTTCTAACTTCACGTATCATTAATTACCGAGGCTCAGCATTGCTGGGCCTTTTTTTGCGTTCTCGCCGCTATATCGACTTAAGTTGAATAGCGCAAGCTTGATGACATGCTAGGTTGATCTAGTTATCTAGACAAAGTCAGCAAGGAGCGCGTTATGTCAGCCAGTAACATCTATGAGCTTGGCTTGGACAAAAGTCCAGCCAATTATCAAACACTGAGCCCACTCTCTTTCCTCGAGCGAGCCGCTAGCGTCTATCCAGATTATCCGGCTAGCGTTCATGGTCATTTATGTTGGAGTTGGCAGCAAGTGGATCAGCGTTGTCGCCAATTTGCCTCGGCATTAAGCCAGTCCGGCATCGGACTGGGTGATACGGTATCGGTGATGGCCCCCAATCTTCCCGAAGTCTTTGAGTTGCATTTTAGCGTGCCGATGACAGGTGCCGTACTCAATACTATTAACACTCGGCTAGAAGCGGAAACCGTCGCGTTTATTCTCGAACACGCGGAAAGCAAAGTTTTTATCGTCGACAAGGAGATGACAGCAGTCGCAAAGCGGGCATTAAAAATGATCAAACACCGTCCACTGGTGATTGCGATTGATGATCCGCTCTATCCACATGGCGAATGTATCAGTGAAATTACGTACGAGACTTTTTTAGCACAAGGCGATTGTGATTATCAGTACGCATTGCCAGACGATGAATGGCAAGCTATTTCACTCAATTACACCTCAGGCACGACCGGCAACCCAAAAGGGGTGGTCTATCATCATCGCGGTGCCCATCTGAATGCGGTGAGTAATGTGTTGTCTTGGAATATGGATGCGCACCCTGTGTATCTTTGGACGCTACCGATGTTCCATTGCAATGGTTGGTGTTTTCCATGGACGGTGGCTGCAACGGCGGGGGTAAGTGTCAGCCTACGGCATGTGCGGGCAGAGCCTATCTTTGATGCGATAAAAACCCATAAAGTGACCCATTTCTGTGGTGCGCCGATTGTGCTGAACATGATGAATAACGCAGATCCGGCGCTAAAAGCTGAGATTCACCATACGGTTAAAGCAATGACCGCAGGGGCGGCACCACCGGCTTCTGTGATTGAAGGGATGGAAGCGATGGGGATTGAAGTGACCCACGTTTATGGCCTTACTGAAACTTATGGCCCTTGTGTGGTGTGTGACTGGCAACACCACTGGGATCAACTCTCGCAACAAGAAAAAGCACGCATGAAAGCGCGCCAAGGTGTAAGGGCCCCAATGCAAGGTGGACTGATGGTTGCCGATCCGGTGACGTTTAAACCAGTGGCAAAAGATGGCGGCACGTTGGGTGAGATTTTTGTTCGCGGTAACATCGTCATGAAAGGCTACCTAAAGAATCCGAGCGCGACGGAAGATGCCATGAGTAACGGCTGGTTTCGCACTGGCGACTTAGCGGTATGGCATGCCGATAATTACATCGAAATTAAGGACAGACTCAAAGACATTATCATTAGTGGCGGGGAGAACATTTCCAGTATCGAAGTGGAAGACGTCCTGTACCGACACCCTGATATTGAAGAAGTGGCGGTGATTGCGATGCCCGATGAAAAGTGGGGTGAGGTTCCCTGTGCGTTTGTCAAAACCACCGAAGCATCAGCCGTGACCGAAGCCGAAATTATTGCTTTTTGTCGAGAACAAATGGCGCACTTCAAGGCACCGAAAAAGGTGATCTTTACCGCGCTCCCGAAAACATCGACGGGCAAAGTGCAAAAGTATGTACTTCGTCGTAAAGTCACTGAAAAGTCAGTGTAAATAACGAAGCGGTGGCGAGAAGACGCCACCGCCAGCTAACCGCTACAGCAGGGCGAGAACCGCCTCGGCACTGGAGACGTCAAAGCTTTTTGGCGCTTCAACGTTCAAATGCGTGACGATGCCATTGTCAATCACCATCGCATAGCGCTGCGAGCGAATACCCCCAAACTTACCTGAGTCCATTTCCAAGCCTAGTGCTTGAGTAAAGCTGCCATCGCCGTCAGCCAGCATATGAATCTGATTGGCGTTTTGTGCTTCGCCCCACGCCTGCATCACAAAGGCATCGTTGACGGAGACGCAAGCAATCATATCGACGCCTTTTGCTTTAATCTCATCCGCTTTCACCACAAAGCCCGGTAAGTGCGACTCTGAACAGGTCGGGGTAAAGGCACCCGGCACCGCGAACAGCACAATCTTCTTGTTGGCGAAAAGGGCAGGGATATCGTGGGTTTGCATTCCTTCAGCAGTGAGTTCGCTGAGTGTGGATGTCGGTAAAGGTTGTCCTTGCTCAATCATGGTGGCTCCTTGTTAAGTCATAGCAAAAAAGCACAATCTACCACGACAGTGTACGCTTAACGCTTTGATAAAAATACTGACAATAACTGCGGGTTTTCGCGATCTTGCCTGCAAAATAGCCGCTTTTTCCGCTTAACTGGTCTTACCAATTAAGTTCTCCTTTATCTCACACATCGGCCCTCTATAATCCGCCCTCTTTAGCATCTTGTTATAATCGACTGATTTGACAAGGCGTTTACCAATAATTAACATCTGTAACTCAATATTAAAACAAGACCTCGGAGGTCTGACTAGTGAACAAGAAGCAGTATTCTCTCATTGCGCTCAGCGTATTTGCAGCAACCCAAGCCTACGGTGCTGGGTTTCAAGTATCCGAGCAATCAGCGTCAGGGCTAGGGCGCGCTTTTGCAGGCGACGCCGCGGTGGCTGATAATGCCGCGGTATTGGCACGTAACCCTGCAGCCATGATGCGATTTGACCGCGCCCAATTATCCGGTGCATTGACCCTGATTGATCCCGATGTTGATGTAAAAGATCGCACCAATAATGAATATGCCAAAGATGTGGCGCCGATGAAGGTCGTCCCTGCAGGCTTCTATGTTAGCCCGCAAGAGGGTAAATGGACGTGGGGGATTGGTCTCTTCACCACCTATGGGATTGCGACGGATTACCCTGATGATATTCAAGCAGGCGACTTGGCCGGTGACACTGATTTGCTCTCAACTAACTTAAATCCGGCGATTGCATATCAAGTCACCCCTGAATTAAGCCTCGGCGCGGGCGTCAACCTCACCTATGCCAAAGCAAAGCTAACCCGCCATAAGGGGGCGCTTGCACCTTTTTTTAACGATAAGACTGGCGTTAGCAGCAATAACCCATCTGACAAGTCAATTGGTCTAGAAGGTGAAACCTTTGGGTACGGTTGGAATCTTGGTGCATTGTACGAAATCAATGAAAATCACCGTTTTGGTGTTGGCTATCGCTCTAAGTTGGACCTCGATTTTGATGATGGCACCTTTGATAGTTATGACAGTGACCGCGCGACATCTGCATCAGTAAAAGGGCGCCTCGAGCTGTCTTTGCCGTCTTACTGGGAAGTGTCAGGCTTTCACCAACTGACTGACGCGTTTGCCGTCCACTATAGCTATCAACACACTAATTGGAGCAGCTTTACCGAGCTGCGCGCCACCTCCGATCAATGTAAAGACAAATTATGTTTTGAGAAAAACGAGTCGTACAAAGATAACGATCGTTGGTCAATTGGCTCGACGTATCAGTTTAATCAACACTGGATGGGTCGCCTTGGCTTTGCCTATGACGAACAAGCCGGTGAAGCCACGCTGAGTATCCCAGACGCAGACCGTTATTGGTATGCCACAGGTTTGACCTACCAATACGATAACGATCTTAGCATTGATGCTGGCTTTGCCATTGTGCGCAGCCGCAAAGGTAATTTCAACGAGAAGTCAGAGTGGAAGACAAAGGCTTATAACTTTGAATCCACCGGAACCGCTTACATCAGCTCTGTTCAACTTAATTATCAGTTCTAACCGGGATATATCACCATGCTTAAAACACAATTAAAATTGTCAGTCTTGGCAACTGCGATCATCTTGGCTGGGTGTGGCGACGAAAATGCCAGTGATACCAATACACCTCAATTTGAAAGTTATATTCAAGCCGCCATTGATCGACCCACTTCGGTCGACTTTACCTTGCTAGGTGCTAATGCTGCAGTACCTGTTCCTACCTTTTTGCTGATGGACAGTGAAGATGGCACGCTAAAAATACCCACGGAAGGTGACAACGCGCTTACCAACCCAAAGGCTGCCATGAATACCATGGATGGTTGGTCAACCTCGATGCCTTTGGTATTTAACTTCCGTGGCGCAGGCCTCAATTCAGGGCTTGTGACTAATGGGGTTTATCTCATTGAACTGACCGACTCAATGACGGGAACACCTAACGTTAAAGCCGTGCTCCAACAAGGTACCGACTTTCAAGTACTGAGCGATGCGGCCAGCGATACACTGACGGTGTTGCCTGTTAAGGAGCTCAACGCCAGCAGTGAGTACATTATTGCTCTAACCGATGATATTCAGGACGTAAACGGCGATCCGATTGGCATGCCATCGAGCTATGCGGGATTAAAATCCCAGACTGTCACTTATGAGGACTCGCTACTTGAAGCACCAGAAGCGGTGATTCACGGAGTGGAAAAGTTGGCGAAGGCTGCTGGGGCTGATTCCCCCATCGTCTACTCCACCTGGTTCTCCACCCAATCGGTGGGTGACACCTTAAACTACACCAAGCTAGCGACGGCGGCTGGGTTTGATGCTGGAAGCCTAGCGGCAGTATGGAAAGCGGGTGCCAACCCTAATAATGCCGACTTATCGGATGCCTACACCATCGATATTACCGGTACTCAGGATTACGATACGGCATTGGACGCCGATGCCCAGTTTACTAAGTACTTTGATCCCAATGATGCCGATAATATCAAGGGGATACTCAAGACAACGTTTAGCGGCGTCAATGTTAATGTGAGCAAAGGTACCATCAAGCTACCTTACTATCTGGAAACGGATAGCAATTGGAATAGTCAGCCGTTTGAGTCTGCCACCCCTAGCTTGGCCAAAGTACTGAATGCGCTGCAAGACCCGGAACAGCAGGCGACCATCACCGCTCAGTTGACAGGCGCGGGTGTCAACGTTGCTGTGTTAACGGGTAACGATAAATCACAAATCGTCAACGAGCTTTTCAAGCTGGCAGGTGTGACGCTAACCAAAGCTGACGGTAGTCAATTAGACCCTGAGCGGATTATTACCCGTTATAGCCCTGTGCCGCAGATAAAATCAGTGCAAGAGGTGCCTTTCTTGCTGTTTACACCCGAAGAGGTTGATAGCAATACCCAACTCACGGTTTATCAGCACGGCATTACCTCGGCAAAAGAAAATGCCTACTTCTTTGCGCCTAACTTTGCCAATGCAAATCAAGCCATTATGGCGATTGATTTGCCGCTTCATGGCGAGCGTAGCTTAGATGCGAAGCGCTCTGCCAACGTAGATGTGACAGCGTACCTGAACCTTAACAACTTGGCCGTGGCGCGTGACAATGTGCGCCAAAGTGAGTTAGATGTGATAGGCTTGCGCGCAGCTTTGACCCGCACCGAATTGGCGGGTGGATTCGCGGGGACGCCATTAGAGACGATATCGTCTTTTGCTACTTCGGCACCACGCCTACTAGGTCATTCACTGGGCGGTATTGTTGGTACCACTGCGTTTGCGGCGGCAAACCGTGACAATGCGGCGACAGGTGTTGGCCCATACTATGATTTCTCTGCGCTAAGCGTGGCGAATTCTGGGGGACAAATTGCCAACTTGCTCCTCGGGTCGGACTCGTTTGGTCCTTTGATTAAGCACAGTGTTGCGTTTAAAGGCAGTGCCGCGTATCAGACCTTTGCCGGTGACAATTGCACGCTCGATAATAGCGCAGAAAATAATGTGATCTGCTACAAGACGTTCGAGGCAGCCGGCTCAGCAAGTGCAAGTGCTGAGGTTCAGGGTGTGATTCAGCAATTTAGCTATGCGGCCCAAACCTTACTCGATACTGTCGACCCATATACAAATGCTGCCTACATCGATGGTAATACGACATCAATTTATATGCAGCAAGTTGATAGTGATGACACGGTACCGAACAATGTCGCCTACACGGTTCCGGGCATTGTGGATAATTTCGCTGGTTCTGAGCCATTAGCGAGAAAGTTCCTTGGTAAAGGATCTAGCGAAGCAGTGGATACGGGTTCGCCTGTGCAGGCAGGGAGCAGTTCTTTTGTCACCTTTAAAGGGGAAAACGCGAGCCATAGCACCTTCATCTTCCCGCAATCGGAGGCAGTTGCTGAGCAAGCCGTGCACGCTGAAATGATCCGTCAAGCGGTTGAGTTTGGCGCTACGGGTGCACTCAATCCGGGGAACATTGATGGCTCAGTAGTAAATTAAGTGACCGTCACAAAATAGCAGTATCCTTTATAAGCGGCTTCGGCCGCTTTTTTATTACCTGATGCTGTGTTAGTTAACGCTATGATTGAATAGGCACACCTTTGGTCACTATTTCTTTGGCTTGGTTTCACGTAAACTATTCTCAACTCCATCTTGTTGAATCGAATGATGCTTATGTCTTCTTTACACGCTTTTCCCAATGTTCATCAGGCTTACCACGCCCATGTTTACTATGAGGCCGACACCGAAGCGCAGGCGGATACCATTTATCAAGCAGCCGCTGCATCGTCACTGCCGATCGATCTTGGCCGCTTTCATCGCAAATGTGTCGGCCCACATCCAAAGTGGAGTTTTCAGATCGCCTTTGACAACACTGCGTTCGATGAGGTGATGGCGTGGCTTGAGGCGCACCGGGGTGATTTAACCGTGTTTTTGCATGGCGTGACGGGTGATGACTACATTGATCATACTGATCATGTCGGTTGGATGGGTCCGTCTGTTGAACTCAATTTGGCCATGTTTAAGCCCAAGCAATGAATGCGTTTCTTGAATATCCAGCGCTCCTGATTTGGCACGGCGATGACGAACTATCGTACGCGCCAGACTCGGCGTCGCTTGAAGCACTGAGTGAAAACGTGATCACAGAAGACGATCGGCTGGTGGATAGCCAAGGCGTTTGCTGGCTAAGCCAAGACGGCGGTCAGCACTGGCAGCCGAGTGGGCAAATCATGCCACTTGAGCAGCTCGTGGCGCGTGTCCAAGCGCATTATGCGCAGATGGGTCAATGCTGTGTGGGAAAAATCCAGTTTAAAGATAGGGCCGCCGCCATCAAAAGTGTGGCGACGGCCCCTGAGAATTAACGGCTGTCAGCAATCCGACGTGACACTTTTAACGAAAAGTGCGGACGAATACGCTTGATGTTCAAGCGCTGCTTGTTGCGCAATCGAATGTGGCAGAGCTCAAGTATCAAACCAAATGCCATCGCAACGTACACGTAGCCTTTGTTGATATGAATGCCAGCACCTTCGGCCATCAGCAGCAAGCCCAATAGCACCAAGAACAGCAAGGCCAAGGTTTTAAACCCAGGATAACGGCTGACCAGATTATTCACGGGTTCGGCCGCGATCATCATAATGATGGCGGCGGTTACAATGGCGGCGACCATCACGGGTACATCTTGGGTGAGACCGACCGCAGTGATCACTGAGTCCATCGAGAACACCGCATCTACTGCAACGATTTGCAGCAAAATTACTGCCATGCCGGTGCGAACTTGTGTCGAGTGGCTCACGGGTTCGCCATGACCCAGCCATACCCACAGCTCTTTGGCACTTTTTAGCAGCAAAAAGCCACCGCCAAACAGCATGATAAGGTCTTTACCGGTAACCGGTTCCGTACCAATCGTAAACAGTGGCGCAGTCAACGACATGACCCAAGCGATGGATAGCAACAAGCCAATCCGGCTGATCACGGCAAGACCAATACCCAAGGTACGCGCGAAGCGGCGTTTCTCTTTGGGGAGACGCTCACACAATACGGAAATAAAGACTAAGTTATCAACACCCAATACCACTTCAAGGGTCAGAAGGGTAAAAAAGACCACCCAAGTTTGGGGTTCCATAAAGAGTGTTAACATACGATTACCTCCTCGTTAAAGGAAGCGGGGGAGGGCATAACACGACATCGGTCGCTGTCCATGGATTGTGATTACCTCTGTGACTAAAGAGCGCTTATATAAGCACCGGTTTGGCGCATTGGCAAGCAGAAATTTATGTAAACGTCTAATTTTTTTGGTTTTCTATTGGTTAAGAA